>NZ_JBEPEL010000069.1:0-37449 GCF_040300825.1 Streptomyces sp. NPDC000229 | reverse complement strand
GAAGGCAGGGGGAGGAGCCACTGCGGAGCATTGGCGACCGACGACAACGCCGCGAGGTGCGGTGTCCAGGCGTCACGAGCCCAGCAAGATCCGAAGGAGAGGCCCTAGGGCTCTTCGGCGGTCAGGTACCGCTGCACGGTCGGCGCGAGCCAGGCGACCACCTCCTCGCGCGACATCTCGACGGCCGGCGGCAGTCGCAGCACGTACCGCGCCAGCGCCATGCCGAGGATCTGCGAGGCGACGAGGGCCGCGCGGCGAGGGGCGTCGGCCGGGTCGGGGCAGACGCCGGCCGCGATGGGGCCGAGCTGGGCCCGGAAGACACTCCGCATGCGCTCGGCACCCGCGTCATTGGTGACGCCGACCCGGAGCACGCCGGTCAGCACCTCGTCCTGCTCCCAGCGGTCGAGGAAGTGCGAGACGAGGACCGCGCCCATGTGCTTGACGGGCAGCGCCCCGACGTCGGGCAGGCGCAGATCGATCTCCGACGCGGCGGCGAACAGCCCCTCCTTGTTGCCGTAGTACCGCATCACCATCGACGGGTCGATCCCCGCGTCACGGGCGATGGAGCGGATGGTGGCGCGCTCGTACCCCTCGGCGGCGAACCGCTCCCGGGCGGCCTCCAGGATGGCGGCGCGGGTGGTGTCGGAGCGGCGCGGGGACGTCATGCCAACAACTGTAGGCCAACAAGCGTTGACACGCCAGCCAGGTCGGGTCTACCGTTGCCAACAAGCGTTGACCAACACCCGTTGGCACCTAGGAGGCAGCCATGGACGGCACGGCCGGCACAGAGATCGACGTCATCGTCGTAGGCGCAGGCCCCACAGGACTGCTGCTCGCCGGCGACCTCGCCGCCGCGGGCCAGAAGGTCACGGTCGTCGAGCGCCGACCCCACGAGATCAGCAACATGACGCGCGCGTTCGGCGTGCACGCCCGGACCCTCGAACTGCTCGACGCCCGGGACCTGGCGGACGAGCTGGTGAAGAAGGGCACCCCCATCACGCGGCTCCGGATGTTCCGCAGGCTGTCGCTCGACCTGTCCCGACTGCACTCCCGCTTCCCCTTCCTGCTCATCACCCCGCAGTACGAGGTCGAGCGCCTGCTGGAGCGCCGCGCCGTCGCCGCCGGTGTGGACTTCCGGTACGGCACGGAGCTGCGCACCCTGCGCCAGGACGCCGACTCGGTGACCGCCGAGGTCACGGACACCGAGGGAAAGGACGCCACCCTGCGGGCCCGCCATCTCGTCGGCGCCGACGGCCACCGCAGCGCCGTGCGCCGTGAGCTGGGCCTGCCGTTCCCCGGCCGCTCGGTCATCCGCTCGATCGTGCTCGTGGACGTCCGCCTCTCCGAGGAGCCCGAAGAACCGGTCATCGCCAACGGCACGGGAGAGACCTTCGCCTTCATCGCCCCCTTCGGTGACGGCTGGTACCGCGTCATGGGCTGGAACCGCCACCGCCAGCTCCCCTCCAGCGAGCCCGTCGGCCTGGACGAGGTGCGCGAGATCGCCCGGCTCGCCCTCGGCTCGGACTTCGGCATGCACGACGCCCGCTGGCTCTCCCGCTTCCACAGCGACGAGCGCCAGGTCCCCGCCTACCGCACGGGTCGCGTCTTCCTCGCCGGGGACGCGGCGCACGTCCACTCCCCGGCCGGCGGCCAGGGTCTGAACACCGGTCTCCAGGACGCCGCGAACCTCTCCTGGAAGCTCGCCTCCGTCCTGCGAGGGGAAGCCCCCGACCCCGAGGGGCTGCTCGACAGCTACCACTTGGAGCGGCACCCGGTCGGCGCGATGGTGCTGCGCAGCAGCGGCGCGCTCGTCCGCCTCGCGATGGCCCGCACCCGCTCCCAGCGCGCCGTTCGCGCCCTCGCCGCCGGTTTCCTGAACACGGTCCGTCCGGCGGCCACCAAGGCACTGGGAATGATCACCGGCATCGGCATCGCGTACGGCGCCGAGCGGGGCGCCCACCGCCTGACAGGCCGGCGCGCCCCGGACCTGGCACTCACCGAAGGGCGGCTGTACGAGCTGCTCCGCAAGGGCGAGTTCGTCCTGGTCGCCCCTCAGGGCAGCGCCCCGCAAGGCCCCCATGCACCCGTCCCGGGCCGGGTCGTACGGGCGAGCTGGGCGAACAGCGCCCGCCACGACACCATCCTCGTCCGCCCCGACGGCTACATCGCCTGGGCCACTGACTGAGCCGCCCACCGGTCGCACCCGGCCCCGGGCCATCGCCGGACCCCGCGGCACCTAGCACCTGGCACCTGGCACCTGGCGGGCGCGACACCGCCCCCGCCGGCCGTCACTCCAGCACGTGCCGCAGATACGCCTGCGGGTCGGCGAGATAGCGGCGCCAGTGGTCGACGAGGGCCAGGTCACGCCACGCCACCCGCCGAAGGCCGTGGTCGCCGACCTCGATGATGTCCGCGCCCGGCAGCGCGGTCAGCAGCGGGGAATGGGTGGCGCAGATGACCTGGCCGCCCTTCTTCACCAGCTGGTCCAGGTGCCCGAGCAGTTCAAGACAGGAGCCGAACGAGAGCGCCGCCTCGGGCTCGTCCATCACGTACAGCCCCGGCTGGAGGAACTTGCCCCGGAACGCCGCGAGGAAGCCCTCGCCGTGGCTCACGTACTCCGGCGCGAACCCTTCCCGGTCCAGCGCGTCCAGTGCCGTCTCGGCCCGCAGGAAGAACCCCTTGCGGGCGGCCCGGCTGCCGAGCATGCGCCGCCCCCGGGGCGCCGCCTCGAACCGGATCCGCTCCCCGAGGAGCGACTTGCCGCGCCGGGTGGCGTACCGCCAGTCGTGCGAACCGCCCCAGGAATCCAGCCCGAAGCCCTCCGCCAAGGCCTCGACCAGCGTCGACTTGCCCGAGCCGTTCTCCCCGACCAGGAAGGTCACCGGCGCGGTGAACCGCAGACCCTCCGCCATCAGCCTCCGCACGCACGGCACCGACCAGGGCCACTCACCCTCGTCGCAGGAGGCCACATGGGCATACGCGCGTTCGACGATCACGCCCCGAGTGTCACCGCCGCCACCACCCCGGAGCAAACGGCGTCAGAAGGCGTACGGGTCCCCCGTGGCGAGGACCAGCACCCGGTGGTCGTTGTCGGCGGGGTTCCGGTCGGTCGCGCCGCCGTTCCACGCGGTGGCCACCCGCGCCGTCAGCTCCTGCGGCGCGCCGGCCGTCCGCAGGCTCAGCAGCGTCTCGTGCCGCGTGCCGTCCGCCCGCAGCGGCCCGGTCGAGCAGAGCACCTCCCGGTCACCGCCCCACACGCAGCCACCCGGCAGTGGGTGCCCGGCTGCCAGCGGCGCCGAGAAGGCCAGGCGCACGGTCGTGTCGTCGAGCGCCGACGGCCCGCGGTTCTCGCTCACCAGCACGACGTCGAGCCGCCCGTCCCAGAGGGAGACGTGACCGTGGTGCGACACATCCGCCTCCGGGACCACCGTTCCCGCGGCACCGCCGCCCCCGCCCACCGCCGCCGCCACGGCGACGGACATCACCAGCAGACCCCTGCGCATCGCAACCATGCGCCGAACATACCGATATGACCAGGTCTCATAGGCCTCCCCCGCCGCTCGGAGGGGATCTTCGTGGCCACCTATGCTGACCGCGTACCGGCCGTTCGCTCACCCGCGCGAGGAGTACCGCCATGACCGCCGCCGCCACCCCCGCCGGCACCCCCGACCCCGCCGGCACCCGCACCCCCACCGACAGCCCCGACTCCCCCGCCCCCGGCGCCCCCGTCGCCGTCGTCACCGGGGCGAGCAGCGGTATCGGCGCCGCCACGGCACGGCAGCTCGCCGAGGCCGGCCACCACGTCGTCCTCACCGCCCGCCGCAAGGACCGCGTCGAGGCCCTCGCCGCCGAGCTCACCGCCGCGGGCCACCGGGCCACGGCGTACGCCCTCGACGTCACCGACCGTCCCGCCGTCGACACCTTCGCCGCGAGCCTGGAGCGCTGCGACGTCCTCGTCAACAACGCCGGAGGCGCCCTCGGCGCGGACCCCGTCGCCACCGGCGACCCCGCCGACTGGCGCCAGATGTACGAGGTCAACGTCATCGGGACGCTGAACATGACCCAGGCCCTGCTCCCCGCCCTCACCGCGAGCGGCGCCGGCACGGTGGTCGTCGTGTCCTCCACCGCCGGCCACTCCACCTACGAGGGCGGCGCGGGTTACGTCGCCGCCAAGAACGGCGCCCGCGTCCTCGCCGAGACCCTCCGCCTCGAAATCCTCGGCACCCCGGTCCGCGTCATCGAGATCGCTCCCGGCATGGTCAAGACGGACGAGTTCGCCACCACCCGCTTCCGTGGCGACACCGAGAAGGCCGCCAAGGTCTACGCGGGCGTCCCCGACCCCCTGTCCGCCGACGACGTCGCCGACACCATCGCCTGGGCGGTCACCCGTCCCGCCCACGTCAACATCGACCTGCTGGTCGTCCGCCCCCGCGCCCAGGCCTCCAACACCAAGGTCCACCGGGAGCCGTGACCACCGGGACACGGTGAAGGGCCCCGGCGCCAACCCGCCGGGGCCCTCCCCGTTCCGACCGTCCGCGTCAGCCCTTGACGCAGACCACCTGCTTCAGCTTCGCCACGACCTGCACCAGGTCGCGCTGCTGGTCGATGACCTTCTCGATCGGCTTGTACGCGCCCGGGATCTCGTCCACGACGCCGGAGTCCTTACGGCACTCCACGCCCCGCGTCTGGTCCTCCAGGTCCCGCGTCGAGAAGCGCCGCTTGGCAGCGCTGCGGCTCATCTTCCGGCCCGCGCCGTGCGAGGCCGAGTTGAAGGACGCGGCGTTGCCGAGCCCCTTCACGATGTACGAGCCGGTGCCCATCGATCCCGGGATGATCCCGAAGTCGCCGGAGCCCGCCCGGATCGCACCCTTCCGCGTGACCAGCAGGTCCATCCCGTCGTACCGCTCCTCCGCCACATAGTTGTGGTGGCAGGAGATGACCTGGTCGAAGGTCACCTTGGCCTTCTTGAACTCCTTGCGGACCACGTCCTGGTAGAGCGCCATCATGATCGCGCGGTTGTACTTCGCGTACTCCTGCGCCCAGAAGAGGTCGTTCCGGTACGCCGCCATCTGCGGGGTGTCCGCGACGAAGACGGCGAGGTCGCGGTCGACCAGGCCCTGGTTGTGCGGCAGCTTCTGTGCCTGGCCGATGTGGTACTCGGCGAGTTCCTTGCCGATGTTCCGGGAACCGGAGTGCAGCATCAGCCAGACCGACCCCGACTCGTCGAGACAGAACTCAATGAAGTGGTTGCCGCTTCCGAGCGAACCCATCTGCTTGCCCGCCCGGTCCCGACGGAACCTGACCGCTTCCGCCACCCCGTCGAACCGTGCCCAGAAGTCGTCCCAGCCCGCCGTCGGGAAGCCGTGCAGCCGGCCGGGATCGACCATGTCGTCGTGCATGCCGCGCCCGACCGGAATGGCCTGCTCGATCTTCGAGCGCAGCCGCGACAGGTCGCCGGGCAGGTCGTTCGCCGTCAGCGAGGTCTTGACGGCCGACATACCGCAGCCGATGTCCACCCCGACCGCCGCCGGGCAGACCGCCCCGCGCATCGCGATCACCGAGCCCACCGTCGCGCCCTTGCCGTAGTGCACGTCCGGCATCACGGCCAGGCCCTCGATCCACGGCAGGGTGGCGACGTTGTGCAACTGCCGCATCGCCCCGTCCTCCACCGTCGAAGGATCGGTCCACATCCGGATCGGGACCTTCGCCCCGGGCACCTCTACGTACGACATAATTCCTCAATTCCCCCGAAAAGTCCGAAAGCGCAAAAACCGGATCCAACGTCCGCGAAAGAGACAGCGGACCGGCATCGACGGCGGCGCGTGCGATACACATTGTGTTCATCGACCGGCGACGAGCGGCAACCCGTTTTCCCGGCACCGGCCGTACCGATCGGCACCAGAGCGAAAGGAGCCCGGGACCGTGCAGCGAAGGGCGTACGTACCCGGTGTGGCCGCACTCCTCGCGGCGCTCACCGTCGGCGTCACCGGCCTGACCGGATGCAGCGCCGGCTCCGGGCCGGACGGCACCGCCACCGACTCCAAGGCGGGCGACACCGCCGACACGGCCGTCCAGCCGGGCAAGTACCGCACGCTCCTCGAACCCTGCGGATCCGTCCGGCGCTCCACCCTCAAGGACCTCCTCCCCGGTGCCGCCCAGCTGCCCGAGGAGCAGCGGGAGCAGGTCTACCGCGGCACGGCCGCCGTCACCTACGACACCGACCGCCGCGCCGGCTGCAGCTGGAAGACCGACGGCCCGGACGCCTCCCACCAGCTGACCGTCGACTTCGAGCGCGTCGTCTCCTACGACCCCACCGTCAGCGACGACGACCGCGCCCAGCAGGTGTACGCGGGCAAGGAGGCCGCCGCCGGCCTCCCGGCCCAGGCCACCGCTCCCGCCGGCGAGGGACAGCAGGCCCCGTCCGCCACCGGCCCCACCGCGAACCCCACCGCGAAGTCCCCCGTGAGCCCCACCCCCGCACCGACCGGCAGCCCCACCACCCCCGAGGGCCTGGAACCGCGCGTACTGGCCGACCTCGCCGACGCCGCGTTCCTCGACGACGTCCTCACCCGCGCCGGTTCCACCGCGCAGCACCGCACCGTGAGCGTGGTGTTCCGCACATCGAACGTCATCGTGACCATCCGGTACGGCGAGCAGCCCGCCCGTGTCACCGAGGTGCCGGACAGCAAGGAACTGCAGGAAAAGGCCCAGGGTCTGGCCCGGAACCTCGCCGAGACGCTCGAGGAGTAGCCACCCCCGCGCGGGCCCCCCGGACACCCGGGGCCCGCCCTCCCCCCGCCACCGGAGGCCCCCGCGGACGTCCCGAGTCGGGCTACCGTGTCGGGACCGTAGACCGTAGGACCGCCGGACCGTACGAAAAGCGACTGAAGGAACCATGCACCGATCAGCCCCGCGACTCACCCGCATACTCGCCTGCGCAGCCGTACCGGTGATGCTCGTCGTCGCCGGCTGCTCGTCGGACTCCGACAGCAAGAGCGGCAAGAGCGACGCGAACGCGCAATCGCCGTCCGCCGCCGCCTCGCCGCAGACCGCCGTGAAGCCCACGCCGAGCGTCGCGCCCGCGAAGTACACCAAGCTGCCCGAGGCCTGCAAGGCGATCACCGGCGAGACGATCGAGGACCTGGTGCCGGAGGTGAAGAACGAGAAGGGCACGCCCGGCAAGTCCAACGACACCGCCAGCCGCGGCAGCTGCGCCTGGAACGGCCTCGACGACAACGGCGTCAAGGGCTCGCAGTACCGCTGGCTCGACATCTCCCTCCTGCGCTACGACTCCGACCCGTCGCTCGGCAGCGCCGAGCAGCGCGCCCAGGCGAACTACACCAAGGAGGTCGCCAAGGTGAAGGCGACCGAGGGCGCCACCAGCGTCAAGACCTCGCCCGCCGCGGGCGTCGGCAACGAGTCGACGGCCATCAGCTACGGCCTGAAGAAGACCGACGAGGACTTCAAGTACGCGGCGATCGTGACCCGCACGGAGAACGTCCTCATCACCGTCTCCTACAACGGCGCCGGTTACGCGGGCGCCAAGACCCCGACCCCGTCGGACCTGATGGAGGACGCGGTCAAGGCCTCCAAGGAGGCGGTCGCGGCGGTCGCGGCGGCCAACAAGTAGCCCTCCCCGAGCGGTTTGCGGAGCCCGGCCCTCCCCCGAGGTCCGGGCTCCGCACACGTGTGCCAGGCTGTGCCCGCTCAGATTCGTCGACGGGAGGGGATCGCGGGTGGCCGCGATGCAGCTGACACGCACGCACCGAATACTCATCGGCGTCGTCATCACCGGTGCGGTGATCATCGCCGGAATCGGTTTCGCCGGTTCGTACGCGGCGGTGCGCGAGCTCGCCGAGAAGAAGGGGTTCGGCGACTTCTCGCTGGTCTTCCCCATCGGCATCGACGCCGGCATCTGTGTGCTGCTCGCGCTCGACCTGCTGCTGACCTGGCTGCGCATCCCCTTCCCGCTGCTGCGCCAGACGGCGTGGCTGCTGACCGCCGCGACGATCGCGTTCAACGGCGCGGCCTCCTGGCCCGACCCGCTCGGCGTCGGGATGCACGCCGTCATCCCGGTCCTGTTCGTGGTCTCGGTGGAGGCGGCGCGGCACGCGATCGGCCGGATCGCGGACATCACGGCCGACAAGCACATGGAGGGTGTACGCCTCACCCGGTGGCTGCTCTCGCCCGTGCCCACCTTCCGGCTCTGGCGCCGGATGAAGCTGTGGGAGCTGCGCTCGTACGAGCAGGTCATCAAGCTCGAACAGGACCGGCTGATCTACCAGGCCCGCCTCCAGGCCCGCTTCGGACGTGCCTGGCGCCGCAAGGCGCCGGTGGAAGCCCTGATGCCGCTGCGGCTGGCGAAGTACGGCGTGCCGCTCGCCGAGACGGCCCCGGCGGGCCTGGCGGCGGCGGGCATCGAGCCGGTGCTGCTGCCGCCGAACCCCCTCCCCTCGGCGAAGGCGACACCCGAGCTGGAGCTGCCCCAGCACCGGACCCCCGACGAGCAGGACCAGCCCCGGGCCCACGACCACCCGCAGTCCCAGCCCCAGCCCCAGCCCACCCTCGCCCCCGAGGCCGAGCCCGCCTCCGAGGCCGAGCCCGTGTACGGGCCCCAGCCCCAGCCCGAGGTCCAGCCCGAGCCCGAGCTCCCCGGCAACCACGTGAGCCCCTGGTTCGCCGCCGCCCATCTGCCGCAGGACACCTACGAGCGCCCCTACGCCCCCGCGTACGTCGACGGCCCCGAGTCCACGTCCGTGCCGGGCCCCGGTCCCGGCCCCGGCCCCGGCACGGGCGAGGAACCGCTGCCCGCCGAGTTCGCCGATCCGGACGCCGAGGAGTTCAGCCGCCTCGCGTACCCCGTGTTCAAGCAGTACGTCGACGAGAACAACGACTGGCCCAGCGTGGACGTCCTCGACATCCACCTCGCCGACGGCCACGGCATCCGCCACCCGCTCAGCGCCGTCCTGCTGCGCCGCCTGCTGCCCGAGTTCAAGAACCACTACCAGGCGCAGCTCGCGGCCGAGCACATCGCCTGAGCCGGGCGGACGCTCACCGCTTCGCCCGGAGCTTCGCCGTCTCCCCGTACACCGCGAGGACGGCACCGAGCACGGCGATCACGGCGTACCCGGCCGTCGGGATCTCCCACCACTTGTGGAGCAGGCCCCAGGGCCCGTCCCCGAAGGTCCGTCCCGCCACGCCCAGCGCGCCCTGGATGCCGGTGACCCAACCGATGATTGCCACGATCTCCTTCATGGCTCCACGGTCCCGTGCCCGGGTTCCGGACGCGTCCTGCGCCGGACCGAGACCCGGGTCATCCGAAGGATGCAGAAACGCCGGAGGGCCCTCACCCCGGGTGAGAGCCCTCCGACCACCTCTGCGCTCGCGACGCCTACGCGCCGAGCAGCTTGCGCACCCGGTCGGCGCCCACCGCCAGCAGCAGCGTGGGCAGCCGCGGCCCGGTGTCCCGGCTGACCAGGAGCCGGTAGAGCAGGGCGAAGAAGGTGCGCTGGGCGACCTTCAGCTCCGGCGTCGGCTTGGCCTCCGGGTCGAGCCCGGCCATCACCTTCGGCACGCCGTAGACGAGGGTGGTGAGCCCGTCCAGCGACCAGTGGCTGTCCAGGCCCTCCAGCAGCAGGCGCAGCGACTCCCGCCCCTCCTCGTCCAGCGAACCGAGCAGCTCGGTGTCGGGCTCGGAGCGGACGATGGTGCGCTGCTCGGCCGGGACCTGGGTGGAGATCCAGTTCTCGGCGCGGTCCAGCCGCGGCCGCGCCTCGTCGAGCGAGGTCAGCGGGTTGGCCGGGTCCAGGTCGCTGAGGATGCGCAGCGTCTGCTCGTCGTGCCCGGCGGTGATGTCCACGACCGAGGCGAGCGTCCGGTACGGCAACGGACGCGGCGTACGGGGCAGCTCACCGGCCGCCGTGCGCACCGCGCGGGAGTGCGCGGCGGCGTCGGCCGGCAGCACGCTGCCGTCGGCGACCTTGGCCTCCAGCTTGTCCCACTCGTCGTACAGCCGCTGGATCTCCTGGTCGAAGGCGATCTTGAAGGCCTGGTTGGGCTTGCGCCGGGCGTACAGCCAGCGCAGCAGCGGCGCCTCCATGATCTGGAGCGCGTCGGCCGGGGTGGGCACGCCGCCCTTGGAGGACGACATCTTCGCCATGCCCGAGATACCGACGAACGCGTACATGGGGCCGATCGGCTGGACGCCGTCGAAGACCTCGCGCACGATCTGCCCGCCCACGACGAACGACGACCCGGGCGAGGAGTGGTCGACGCCGCTGGGCTCGAAGATCACGCCCTCGTACGCCCAGCGCATCGGCCAGTCGACCTTCCAGACCAGCTTGCCGCGGTTGAACTCGCTCAGCTTCACCGTCTCGGAGAAGCCGCAGGCGCAGCTGTAGGCCATCTCGGTCGACTCGTCGTCGTACGAGGTGACCGTCGTCAGGTCCTTGCCGCACTGCCCGCAGTACGGCTTGTACGGGAAGTAGCCCCCGGCGCCGCCGGAGCCGTCGTCCTCGCTCGCCGCGCCGGAGCCCTCCTCGGCCACCAGCTCGGCCTCGTCGACCGGCTTCTGCTGCTGCTTCTTCGGCTTGCCGGTCGCCTTGTCCTTCGTCCGGTACCGGTCGAGGATCGCGTCGATCGTCCCCCGGTGCCGCATCGCGTGCAGGATCTGCTCGCGGTACGCGCCGGAGGTGTACTGCTCGGTCTGGCTGATGCCGTCGTACTCGACGCCCAGCTCGGCCAGCGACTCGATCATCCCGGCCTTGAAGTGCTCCGCCCAGTTCGGGTAGGCGGAGCCGGCCGGGGCCGGGACCGAGGTCAGCGGCTTGCCGATGTGCTCCTCCCACGACCCGTCCACGCCCGGGATGCCCACCGGCACCTTGCGGTACCGGTCGTAGTCGTCCCAGGAGATCAGGTGGCGGACCTCGTACCCCCGCCGCCGGATCTCGTCGGCGACCAGGTGCGGGGTCATGACCTCACGGAGGTTGCCCAGGTGGATGGGGCCCGACGGGGACAGTCCGGAGGCAACCACGACCGGTTTCCCAGGCGCACGTCGCTCCGATTCGGCGATGACCTCGTCCGCGAAACGGGAGACCCAGTCGGTCTCGGTGCTGCTCTGAGCCACGATCGGCACGTCCTTGATTCCTCGGTCTTCTCGAAGGCTGGCTAAGACATTCTCCCAGACGGAACAACGTCCCCCGAGGTTGTCCACAGGCCGGGCAAAGGCACGACAAAGAGCTTGCGGACGCATGGGACACTTGACAACCGGAATAAGCATTCACCACCACGACAGGAACGGAAGCTCATGGCCTCGGTCCCTTCCCTCGCTTCGACCGTGCAGCAGCGCCTCGCGGACGCCCTCACGGCAGCCCTGCCGGAGGCCGGCTCCGCCGACCCGCTGCTGCGACGAAGCGACCGGGCCGACTTCCAGGCCAACGGCATCCTGGCCCTGGCCAAGAAGCTCAAGGGCAATCCGCGCGAGCTGGCGACCAAGGTCGTCGGGGCCATCCCCGCCAATGACGTCCTCAAGGACATCGAGGTCTCCGGCCCCGGCTTCCTCAACATCACCATCACCGACAAGGCCATCCTCGACACCCTCGCGGCCCGCGCCGCCGACGAGCGGCTCGGCGTCCCGTACGCGGAGGAGGCCGGCACGACGGTCATCGACTACGCCCAGCCGAACGTGGCGAAGGAGATGCACGTCGGGCACCTGCGCTCCGCCGTCATCGGCGACGCCATGGTCAAGATCATGGAGTTCGCCGGCGAGAAGGTGATCCGGCGCCACCACATCGGCGACTGGGGCACCCAGTTCGGCATGCTCATCCAGTACCTGATCGAGCACCCGCACGAGCTGGACCACAAGGACGCGGACGTCTCCGGCGAGGAGGCGATGTCCAACCTCAACCGCCTCTACAAGGCGGCCCGGGCGCACTTCGACTCCGACGAGGAGTTCAAGGCCCGCTCGCGCGACCGCGTGGTGGCCCTCCAGTCCGGTGACGAGGAGACCCTCGCCCTCTGGCAGCGGTTCGTCGACGAGTCGAAGATCTACTTCTACTCGGTCTTCAACAAGCTGGACATGGAGATCAACGACCCGGACGTGGTCGGCGAGTCCGGCTACAACGACATGCTCGACGAGACGTGCCGCCTGCTGGAGGAGTCCGGCGTCGCGGTCCGCTCCGAGGGCGCCCTGTGCGTGTTCTTCGACGACGTCAAGGGCCCGGACGGCAACCCGGTCCCCCTGATCGTCAAGAAGTCCAACGGCGGCTACGGCTACGCGGCCACCGACCTGTCCGCCATCCGTGACCGCGTCCAGAACCTGGGCGCCGACACCCTGGTCTACGTGGTGGACGCCCGCCAGTCGCTGCACTTCAAGATGGTCTTCGAGACCGCCCGCCGCGCGGGCTGGCTGAACGACCAGGTGCACGCCGTCCAGCTCGCCTTCGGCACGGTCCTGGGCAAGGACGGCAAGCCGTTCAAGACCCGTGAGGGCGAGACGGTCCGGCTGGTCGACCTCCTGGACGAGGCGATCGACCGGGCGGCGGCCGTGGTCCGCGAGAAGGCGCAGGACCTGACCGAGGACGAGATCGCCGAGCGCGCCACCCAGGTGGGCATCGGCGCGATCAAGTACGCCGACCTGTCCACCTCCGCGTCCCGGGACTACAAGTTCGACCTGGACCAGATGGTGTCGCTCAACGGCGACACGTCCGTCTACCTCCAGTACGCGTACGCCCGTATCAAGTCGATCATCCGCAAGGCCGGCGACTCCAGGCCCGCCGCCCACCCGGACATCGCCCTGGCCCCGGCCGAGCGCGCGCTGGGCCTCCACCTGGACCAGTTCGCCGAGACCCTGGCCGAGGTCGCGTCCTCGTACGAGCCGCACAAGCTGGCCGCGTACCTGTACCAGCTGGCGTCCCACTACACGACGTTCTACTCGGAGTGCCCGGTCCTCAAGGCCGACACCCCCGAGCAGGTCGAGAACCGCCTGTTCCTGTGCGAGCTGACGGCCCGCACCCTCCACCAGGGCATGGCGCTGCTCGGCATCCGCACCCCCGAGCGCCTCTGACACACCGATCCACGGAAGGGGCGTGCCGGACCCGGCACGCCCCTTCCCCCTTACTCACCATCCGGTAAGTACCTGACCAAATAGTCGGTACTTGTGGGCAGTTCAGCACCGGGCGAGGATCGAGGCATCCCACCGGAAAGCCTCCCCAAGGAGCTGCGCCATGCCCGCATCCACGTCCCCCGTCTCCGTCCTCGGCCTCGGCATGATGGGCGCCGCCCTCGCCGCCGCCCTCCTGAAGGCCGGGCACCCGGTCACCGTCTGGAACCGCTCGCCCGCCAAGAGCGGCCCCCTCGTCGCCCAGGGCGCCCTCCCGGCCGGGACGCCCGCCGACGCCGTGACCGCGAGCCCCCTCGTCGTCCTGTGCCTCCTCACCAACGACAACGTCCAGGAGGTCCTCGACACCCTGGGCGACACGGTCTCGGGCCGGACCCTGGTCAACCTGACCAACGGCACCCCTGCCCAGGCCCGCGAGTTGGCCGCGTGGGCCGCCGAGCACGGCGCCCAGTACATCGACGGCGGCATCATGGCCGTACCGCAGATGATCGCCGGCCCGGACGCGTACGTCTTCTACAGCGGCGACGAGCAGGCCTTCCAGGCCCATCAGCCCACCCTCGCCGCCTTCGGCGGCACCAGGTGGACCGGCACGGACCCCGGCCTGGCAGCCCTCTACGACCTGGCCCTGCTCACCGGCATGTACGGCATGGTCATCGGCGTCCTGCAAGCCTTCGCCCTGATCCGCACCGAGAACATCCCCGCCTCCGACTTCTCCGAGCCGCTCGTCGCCTGGATCCAGGCCATGCTCACGGGCGCCCCCGAATGGGCCGGGGCCATCGACTCCGGCGAGCACCTCACCGAGGTCTCCAGCATCGCCGTCAACCGGGCGGCCTTCCCCAACTTCCTCGCCACCTACCGCGACCAGGGCATCAGCGGCGAACTCTTCGAGCCCTTCCAGGCCCTCCTGGACCGCGCCATGGCGGAGGGCCACGCCGCCGACGGCCTCTCCCGCCTCGCGGACCTGCTCCGAAAGAAGTGAGCCACCTGTGACCCACCTGCTCCCATGCGCCCCCGTTGCGCCCACCGCCGGGGACGAGGGGCAGGACAGGATGCCTGCGCGGACCCGGCCGGCAGGAGGAACGCATGCAGGGCATGACGAGCTTCGACGACATCTACGACAGCCCCGACCCGCGTGCCTACTTCACCCGCCTGGCGCCGCTGTCGTACGAGATCCCCCACCACGCCCAGGCCGTCTTCCGCCGCACCGTCGCCGAACGCGCGGACCCCCACCTCACCGTCCTCGACCTGTGCTGCTCGTACGGCATCAACGCCGCCCTGCTCAACCACGACCTGACCCTCGCCGACCTGTACGCCCACTACACAGCCCCCGGCACCCGGCGCCTGACGACCTCCGAACTCATCGCATACGACAAGGAGTTCTACGCCTCCAGGCGCCGGCCCGACGCCGTCCGCGTCCTCGGCCTCGACATCGCCCGGAGCGCCCTCGACTACGCGCACGCGGTCGGTCTTCTGGACGGCGTCCATGCCGACAACCTCGAAGCGCACTCGCCCACGCCCGCGTTGAGCGCCGCGATGGCCGACGTCGGCCTCATCACTCTCACCGGCGGCGGAAGTTTCCTCAGCCGCCGCACATTCGCCGCACTGCTCGAATGCGCACGGCGCCCGGTCTGGGTGAGCGCCTTCATCCTCCGCACCATGCCGTACGCCCCCATCGCGTCCTGCCTGGCGGGCTTCGGCCTCACCACCCGCACGGACCCGGACCGCACGTACCCCCAACGCACGTTCACCGCCCCGCAGGAGAGGCGGGCCGCCGTCTCCGCCGTACGCCTCGCGGGCCTGGACCCGACGGGCCGGGAGACAGACGGCAGTTACCACGCGGCCCTGTACGAATCGCGTCCCTGAGGATTGTCAGTGGCGGCACCTATGGTCGTTCCATGGTCATCAACCCGAACGCGCTGGGCCTGGACCTGCCGCCCGGCACCCTGCGCGTCCAGCCCTCGCTCTGGTACGCGGACGAACCCGCCACGCCCGACACCTGGGCACGCCTCCTGCCCGCCCGGGAAGCCACCGGAATGCAGCCCGTGCTGCTCACCGAGACCCAGTATTTCCACGCCACCCAAGTGGCCGACCCCGACGACCACGACCCGGCCACCACACTCACCGACCTGTGGACCGAGCTCGCCCAGGAGGAGGACGCCGCCACCCTCGCGCCCTTCTCCGCCACATGGCCCGGCCTCGCGCCGGCCGGCGGAACCGCCACCGACCCGGACGACACCGCCGCCCGCGTCACGGCCGAACTCACCGGCGACGACGACTGGTTGAAGGGCGCCCGCGGCGCCCTGGTCCCGGCCCGCCGCAGCGCCGACATCCCGGCCGTCCTGGGCTGGGGCGGCGCCACCAACCACACCGACGCCGTCCAGCTCTCCACCATCCTCCGCTCATGGGAGGACCGGTTCGGCATACGGGTCGTGGGCCTGGGCCCCGACCTCCTCACCGTCTCCGTCGCCGCGCCGCCCCACACCATGGCCGACGCCCTCGCCACGGCGGCCGAGCACTACGCCTTCTGCCCGGACAACGTCTGGGACGGCTACGAAACGCTCCGCGCCTACGCCGCCGAGGAGGTGCTCGACCGCCACGACTGGACGTTCTGGTGGGACTGACCGGCGCGCGGTGTCATCCGGGGCCGCCTGACCGCCCCTGACGACCCACGAGGAGCCCCACCCATGACCTGGTACGCCACGGCACCGGCCGGCGCCGACAAGCCTTCCCCGAACCAGCGGCAGGGCCCGACACGGGGCGGGCCCTGCCGCCACCACCCCACCGCCGAGGGCAAGGACCGACACCGTGCCGCACCCGCCGGCGACGTGGGCCCGGCTCCTAGCCCCGGCCGATCCGCTGCGCGACCTCCGTCGCCCAGTAGGTGAGGATCATCTGCGCACCCGCCCGCTTGATGCCCGTCAGGGACTCCAGGATCGCCTTGTCCCGCTCGATCCAGCCCTTCTCGGCGGCGGCCTCGATCATCGCGTACTCACCGCTGATCTGGTACGCCGCGACCGGCACGTCCACCGCGTCCGCGACCTTCGCCAGCACATCGAGATAGGGACCGGCCGGCTTGACCATCACCATGTCGGCGCCCTCTTCGAGATCGAGCGCCAGCTCCCGCATCGACTCGCGCAGATTGGCCGCGTCCTGCTGGTACGTCTTGCGGTCACCCTTCAGCGACGACCCGACCGCCTCCCGGAACGGCCCGTAGAACGCCGACGCGTACTTCGCCGTGTAGGCGAGCACCGCCACGTCCTCCTTGCCGATGGTGTCCAGCGCGTCCCGGACCACCCCGACCTGGCCGTCCATCATCCCGCTGGGCCCGACCACATGCACGCCCGCGTCCGCCTGGACCTGCGCCATCTCGGCGTACCGCTCCAGGGCCGCGTCGTTGTCGACGCGCCCCTCCTGGTCCAGCACGCCGCAGTGCCCGTGATCGGTGTACTCGTCGAGGCACAGGTCCGACATCACCACGAGGTCGTCACCGACCTCGGCCCGCACGTCCCGGATGGCGACCTGAAGAATCCCGTCCGGATCGGTCCCCGCCGTGCCGGCCGCGTCCTTCTTGGCGTCCTCCGGCACACCGAACAGCATGATCCCGGAAACCCCGGCCTCGACCGCCTCCACGGCGGCCTTCCGCAGCGTGTCCCGGGTGTGCTGCACGACCCCGGGCATCGCCGAGATCGGAACCGGCTCGCTCACACCCTCCCGCACGAACGCGGGCAGAATCAGATCGGCCGGATGCAGCCGCGTCTCCGCGACCATCCGCCGCATCACGGGAGTCGTCCGCAGCCGCCGCGGCCGCGAACCGGGGAAGGATCCGTACGAAGTCATACGCCCCACGCTACGCCCGCCCCGCCCCTGCTCTTGCCGACAGCGTGCCGGAAGGAACGACACCGCCCCCCACCCGGCAGGACAAGGCACCGCCCCAGCGGAAGGGGCCGTACAGGGTCGCCCCCGCTGGGGGTTCCCCCACGCCTCCCGGGCAGCCCGACCCGCCCGCCGAGCCGGCGCCCGGCCAGGAGCCCGACCCGCCCACCGGCGTGCGCGCCACCGCACCCCGGCCCGAAGAGCCGCGCCGCCGCAACGTGACGCGGCCGGGCAGAGCCCCCACAGGAGCCCACCCGGCCGCGCCCGGAACGCACCGCCCCACGGGTTCTACGTGGTCCGCCTCCGCCGCGCACCCGGCCGCCGCTCGCTCGGCCGCGTGACGGGGTCACCGGCCTCCAGCGCGGCGGCCCGGCGGCGGAGCCCGAACTCGGCCAGCGCCTCGGCCAGCTTGTGCACGGACGGCTCGGGCGACAGCACGTCGACCCGCAGGCCGTGCTCCTCCGCCGTCTTCGCGGTGGCGGGCCCGATGCAGGCGATGACCGTCACGTTGTGCGGCTTGCCGGCGATACCCACCAGGTTCCGCACCGTCGACGACGACGTGAACAGCACGGCGTCGAAGCCACCGCCCTTGATGGCCTCCCGCGTCTCGGCCGGTGGCGGCGACGCCCGCACGGTCCGGTAGGCGGTGACGTCGTCGACCTCCCACCCGAGCTCGATGAGGCCGGCCACCAGCGTCTCGGTGGCGATGTCCGCCCGCGGCAGGAAGACACGGTCGATCGGGTCGAAGACCGGGTCGTACGGCGGCCAGTCCTCCAGCAGCCCCGCGGCCGACTGCTCGCCGCTCGGCACGAGGTCCGGCTTGACGCCGAACTCGACCAGCGAAGCAGCGGTCTGCTCGCCCACCGCCGCGACCTTGATCCCGGCGAAGGCGCGGGCGTCGAGCCCGTACTCCTCGAACTTCTCCCGCACCGCCTTCACCGCGTTGACCGACGTGAAGGCGATCCACTCGTACCGCCCGGTCACGAGCCCCTTGACCGCGCGCTCCATCTGCTGCGGCGTACGAGGCGGCTCGACCGCGATGGTCGGGACCTCGCTCGGCACCGCGCCGTAGGACCGGAGCTGGTCGGAGAGCGACGCCGCCTGCTCCTTGGTGCGCGGTACGAGGACCTTCCAGCCGAAAAGCGGCTTGGACTCGAACCACGCGAGCTGGTCGCGCTGGGCGGCGGAACTGCGCTCACCGACCACGGCTATGACGGGCTGGTGGCCCTCGGGCGACGGCAGCACCTTCGCCTGCTTGAGCACCTGCGCGATCGAGCCGAGCGTGGCGGTCCACGTCCGCTGCCGGGTGGTCGTACCGGCCACCGTGACGGTCAGCGGGGTGTCGGGCTTACGGCCCGCCGACACCAGCTCACCGGCGGCGGCGGCCACGGAGTCGAGCGTCGTCGACACGACCACCGTCCCGTCCGAAGCGCCCACCTCCGTCCAGCACCGCTCGCTCGCGGTCCGCGCGTCCACGAAGCGCACGTCCGCGCCCTGTGCGTCCCGCAGCGGCACACCGGCGTACGCGGGCACGCCCACGGCCGCGGCGACACCGGGCACGACCTCGAAGGGGATGCCCTCCGCGGCGCAGGCGAGCATCTCGGCGCCCGCGTTGCCGTCGAGCCCCGGGTCGCCGCTCACCGCACGGACGACCCGCTTGCCGCCCCGCGCGGCCTCCATGACAAGATTGGTCGCATCCCTCAACACGGGGACCCCGGCGGGCATTGACGCATCGTCAACGACCGTCAGCTCAGGCGTGCTCACACCCGCCCGCGCATGGCCTCGTACGACGTCGAGCACATCCGGCTCGGCGATCAGTACGTCAGCGCCTGACAGGGCCTCGACGGCGCGCAGGGTCAGCAGCCCCGGATCACCGGGTCCGGCGCCCAGGAAGGTGACGTGCCCGCACGCGGAGAACGCGGAGGAAGCCTTGGATGCAGTGGTGGGGCTCAAAGTGCTCGCTCCCCCATAAGACCGGCCGCACCCTTGGCGAGCATCTCGGACGCGAGTTCGCGCCCGAGCGCGACAGCGTCGCCGTGCGACGTGGGTACGGGACCGGTGGTGGACAACTGCACCAGCGCGGAGCCGTCGGTCGTACCGACGACGCCCCGCAGGCGCATCTCATGAACAACCTGCCCATCGGCCAGGGGGTCGGCCAGGGCACCCACGGGTGCGCTGCAGCCGGCCTCCAGGGCGGCGAGCAGGGACCGCTCGGCGGTCACGGCGGCCCGGGTGTACGGGTCGTCGAGCTCGGCGAGCGCGGCGGCGAGGTCGGTATTGGCCGCCGTACATTCGATCGCCAGCGCCCCCTGACCGGGAGCGGGCAGAACGGTGTCGACCGACAGGAAGTCGGTGACCTCCTCGCTACGCCCGATGCGGTTGAGCCCGGCCGCGGCGAGTACCACCGCGTCCAGCTCCCCGTTGCGTACGTAGCCGATGCGCGTGTCGACGTTCCCCCGGATGGCGACGCACTCGATCTCCATGCCATGGGCACGCGCGTACGCGTTGAGCTGCGCCATGCGCCGCGGCGAACCGGTACCCACGCGGGACCCGGCCGGAAGCTGCTCGAAGCGGAGCCCGTCGCGGGCGACCAGCACGTCGCGCGGGTCCTCGCGCCGCGGGATCGCCGCGAGCACCAGGTCGTCGGGCTGCGTGGTCGGCAGGTCCTTCAGCGAGTGCACGGCGAAGTCGACCTCGCCCGCGAGCAGCGCGTCGCGCAGCGCGGTGACGAAGACGCCGGTGCCGCCGATCTGCGCGAGGTTCTCGCGGGAGGTGTCACCGTACGTGGTGATCTCCACGAGCTCCACGGGGCGCCCGGTCAGCTGCCGCACCGCCTCCGCGACATGGCCGGACTGGGCCATGGCGAGCTTGCTGCGCCTGGTCCCGAGCCTCAATGCCCTCTCAGCCCTCTGGGCCCTCTCGGTCATACTCGCCCTCGGTTCTTAAGATCGGCTTCGTTCACGTCGGCCCGGCTGACGGAGGCGACCGTCTCCGGGTCGAGGTCGAAGAGTGTGCGCAGCGCGTCCGCGTACCCGGCGCCGCCGGGCTCGCTGGCGAGCTGCTTGACCCGTACGGTCGGCGCGTGGAGGAGCTTGTCCACCACACGGCGCACGGTTTGGGTGATCTCGGCGCGCTGCTTGTCGTCGAGGGCGGGCAGCCGCCCCTCCAACCGGGCCATCTCCCCCGCGACGACGTCGGCGGCCATGGCGCGCAGCGCGACGACGGTGGGGGTGATGTGCGCGGCGCGCTGGGCGGCGCCGAAGGCGGCGACCTCGTCGGCGACGATGCCGCGCACCTGGTCCACGTCGGCGGCCATCGGCGCGTCGGCGGAGGCGTCGGCGAGCGACTCGATGTCGACGAGCCGGACCCCCGCCAGTCGGTGCACGGCGGCGTCGATGTCACGGGGCATCGCGAGGTCGAGCAGCGCGAGCGGCGCGGTACGCCCCGCGGTCGCGCTCTCCACGACCGCCCCGGTCAGCACGAGCCCGGTGGCCCCCGTGCAGGACACGACCACGTCGGCACGTGTCAGTTCGTCGCCCAGGGCGGTCATGGCCACGGCACGCGCGGCCACGCCCGTGCCCCCGGGCTCGGTCAGGATCTGTACGAGCCGTTCGGCGCGCTCCGCCGTCCGGTTGGCGATGACGATCTCGCCGACCCCGGCCCGCGCGAGCGTGGCGGCGGCCAGCGAGGACATCGATCCGGCGCCGATGACGAGCGCCCGCTTGCCCTCGGCCCAGGCGGCGACGTCGCCACCGGCCGCCAGCTGCTCCAGCCCGAAGGTGACGAGCGACTGACCGGCCCGGTCGATGCCGGTCTCGCTGTGGGCCCGCTTGCCGACCCGCAGCGCCTGCTGGAAGAGGTCGTTCAGCAGCCGCCCGGCGGTGTGCAGCTCCTGCCCGAGCGCGAGGGCGTCCTTGATCTGGCCGAGGATCTGGCCCTCGCCGACGACCATGGAGTCCAGTCCGCACGCCACCGAGAAGAGGTGGTGGACGGCCCGGTCCTCGTAGTGCACGTAAAGGTAGGGCGTGAGCTCCTCCAGCCCGACCCCGCTGTGCTGGGCGAGCAGGGTGGACAGCTCGGCGACGCCCGCGTGGAACTTGTCCACGTCGGCGTACAGCTCGATGCGGTTGCAGGTGGCCAGGACGGCGGCCTCGGTGGCCGGCTCGGCGGCCAGGGCGTCGTGGAGCAGCTTGCCGCGCGTGTCGGAGTCGAGGGAGGCCCGCTCCAGCACGCTGACGGGGGCGCTGCGGTGGCTGAGACCGACGACGAGGAGGCTCATGCCGGCATCACGGCGGGCATGTCCCCGTCAGGTCCCTTCCGGCCCTCGGCGGGCGTGGCGGCGGCCGCGTCGCGCATCGAGGTGCCTCCCACGCCGGAGGCTGCGGGAGAGGGCGGCAGGACCGCCTCGCCGCCCGTCTCCTCGCCGGCCTTGCGCTGCTCGTGGAAGGCGAGGATCTGCAGCTCGATGGAGAGGTCGACCTTGCGCACGTCCACACCGTCGGGCACGGACAGCACGGTCGGCGCGAAGTTCAGGATGGAGGTCACCCCGGCCGCGACGAGCCGGTCGCAGACCTGCTGCGCGGCACCGGCGGGTGTGGCGATGACGCCGATCGAGACGCCGTTCTCGTCGACGATCTTCTCGAGGTCGTCGATGAACTGGACGGGCATGCCCGCCACCGGCTTGCCGACCATCGAGGGGTCGGCGTCGATCAGCGCGGCGACGCGGAAGCCACGGGAGGCGAACCCGCCGTAGTTGGCGAGGGCGGCGCCGAGGTTACCGATACCGACCATGACGATCGGCCAGTCCTGGGTGAGCCCGAGCTCGCGCGAGATCTGGTAGACGAGGTACTCGACGTCGTACCCGACGCCGCGGGTGCCGTACGACCCGAGGTACGAGAAGTCCTTGCGCAGCTTCGCGGAGTTGACCCCTGCCGCCGCGGCGAGCTCCTCGGAGGAGACCGTGGGTACGGAGCGCTCCGACAGTGCGGTGAGCGCCCGCAGATACAGCGGAAGCCTGGCGACGGTGGCCTCGGGGATTCCTCGGCTACGGGTCGCCGGTCGGTGTGTTCGGCCAGTTGCCACGGTGCTCCTGCGGGATGAGCGGGGCTGCAGGCGGCCATACGTACCAAGACCGCCCCGTCGACAGCAGGCTATGTCTTTGTGAACGCGTGCACAAAGATGGTGTCCATTTTGTCCGCGCAAAGTGACCGGGCTCACGCGAATCGATCGCGCCATCCCGGAACCGGGGCGGGCCTCGGTCCGTTCGCGAGCCTTAGGGGACAAAGCGGTACACACTCCTCATGACCACGCCCCCGAAGCGCAACAAAACGCACACGATGGTAACCGCCTTTCCCGGTCACCCCTCCCGCTCGGGCATCCGGTGGCACCCCCGCACCACGCCGCCGCCACATCCCACAACCGCCCGCACCCCGCCCCGGCCCCCACCGGGCCGTGACGCCCCCCGCACCACACCACCGCACACACCCCGACCGCCCCGGGCACCACCCGTCCCCACCCGCCGCCCGACGGCCCCGGCGTCCCGCGCCTCAGCCCTCCAGCGCCCGCCGCAGCCGGCCGGCGTCCACCTTCCAGAACGTGTGCTGCTCGCCGTCCACGAGCACAACCGGAATCTGCTCCCAGTACGCCCGGTGGAGCTCCTCGTCCTGGAGGATGTCCTTCTCCTCCCACAGCGCGCCCGTCTCGGCGCACACCTGCTGGATCACCGCCCGCGCGTCGTCGCACAGATGACACCCCGGCTTCCCGATGAGAGTCACCGTCCGCGGACCGGTCTTCTTCTTCGTACGTCCGAACATGCCCCCATTCTCCGCCCGCGTCATACCGGCGCCTCGCAGAGTTCACGCCATGGCATCCCCACAAGTCGGGGAGTACCGAACACAGTGGCTATGCTCACCGCATGGCCGCACTGGGATGGCTCACTCCTCATAGGCGTTCCGCCACCGCGCGCAGCGTGCTGGCGGGCGAAGCGTCGGCCGAGGCCGCCCGCAAGACCTCGCAGCCGGCGCCCGAACCCCAGTTCCCCGTGCCCGGTGACGAGCACGCCGCCGCCTTCTTCGACCTCGACAACACCGTGATGCAGGGCGCCGCGATCTTCCACTTCGGCCGCGGGCTGTACAAGCGGAAGTTCTTCCAGCGCCGGGAGCTCGCCCGGTTCGCCTGGCAGCAGGCGTGGTTCCGGCTCGCCGGTGTCGAGGACCCCGAGCACATGCAGGACGCCCGCGACAGCGCGCTGTCCATCGTCAAGGGCCACCGCGTCTCCGAGCTGATGACCATCGGCGAGGAGATCTACGACGAGTACATGGCCGACCGCATCTGGCCCGGTACCCGCGCCCTGGCCCAGGCCCACCTCGACGCCGGCCAGAGGGTCTGGCTGGTCACCGCCGCCCCCGTGGAGACGGCGACCATCATCGCCCGCCGCCTGGGCCTCACCGGCGCGCTCGGCACGGTCGCCGAGTCCGTCGACGGCGTCTACACCGGCAAGCTCGTCGGCGAGCCGCTGCACGGCCCCGCAAAGGCGGAGGCGGTCCGGGCGCTGGCCGCCGCCGAGGGCCTGGACCTGTCGCGCTGCGCGGCGTACAGCGACAGCCACAACGACATCCCCATGCTGTCCCTGGTGGGCCACCCGTACGCCATCAACCCGGACGCCAAGCTGCGCCGGTACGCGCGTGAGCGCGAGTGGCGGCTGCGCGACTACCGCACGGGCCGCAAGGCCGCCAAGGTCGGCATCCCGGCCGCCGCGGGCGTGGGCGCCATCGCCGGCGGTACGGCCGCCGCCGTGGCCCTCCACCGCCGCCGCCGCTGACGCGCACGACCCTCTCCCCGCCCGGCCGGCGGCCACCGGCCCGCGGCCAATCCGGGCTTCTTACCCCCGTCGGCCCCGCGCCAGTCGCCCCGTACGCACTCGGCCACAAGAGATCCCGCACCCAAGCACTTCTCGAAGTAATCCGATCAATAACTGGTCACGAAGTGCGACTTGATCAGCCGCGTAGACGTAACAGAAGCGACTGAATCGATGATTTGAGCAACTCGGCGTAGCGCTCCCTGCACTAAGCGTTATTCTCCTCAGACGCATACGAGACCCCCACGCGTCGCTACGACGAGTGAAAGGTTCCGTACTGCACGTGATGGAAGCTCTGCCTCTGGGAGTCCCGTGTACCCACACGTCGGGGTTGACGCCTCGGGCCTGGCTACGCTCCGCGCGACGGTCATCGACCATCTGCGCGGCTTCGTCCCCACCGCGTACGCCGTCCCGGCCTTCGCCTCACCGGCACTCGCCGGTCCTTGCTATGCCCTCGCCGACGGCGGTGCAGCCGTCGGGAGACGCGGCGGCCGGGGCGGTTCGGGCACCTCGACCACCGCCCGCCGACCCACCGCCGACAGCGACAGCGCCCGCATGATGGAGCTGGTCGAGCGCGCCCAGGCCGGCGAGGCCGACGCCTTCGGCCGTCTGTACGACCAGTACAGCGACACCGTCTACCGCTACATCTACTACCGCGTCGGCGGGAAGGCGACGGCCGAGGACCTGACCAGCGAGACGTTCCTGCGCGCCCTGCGCCGCATCTCCACCTTCACCTGGCAGGGGCGTGATTTCGGCGCCTGGCTGGTCACCATCGCTCGCAACCTGGTCGCCGACCACTTCAAATCGAGCCGGTTCCGGCTGGAAGTGACCACCGGCGAAATGCTCGACGCCAATGAGGTCGAGCGCAGCCCGGAGGACTCGGTCCTGGAGTCCCTCTCCAACGCCGCTCTCCTGGAAGCGGTCCGCAAGCTCAATCCGCAGCAGCAGGAGTGCGTGACCCTGCGCTTCCTGCAGGGCCTGTCCGTCGCGGAGACCGCCCGTGTCATGGGCAAGAACGAAGGTGCGATCAAGACCCTCCAGTACCGGGCGGTCCGCACCCTGGCGCGTCTGCTCCCCGAAGACGCCCGCTGACCCCTTACACCCCAACTCACCGTCGGTGACGCCTCGATGACGCGCTGGTCCGATCATCTTTCGTGCGTAACCCAAGTGCCGAGCCGCTCGTTGTGCGGGATGCAGGCTCCCTGTGGTCACACCCTGACCCCAGCCACTCACTCGTTCGTGTGGATGTGCTCAAGGTGTGCAACCTTCCGGACCCCCCGGGGAGTCGACCGTCATGACGAGAGGAGGTGCCGCCAGTGATCGCGAACGTATCGGCGCACCGGCGGGCGAACGCCTTCGCCCAGGCCCTGGAAGAGAAGGCGGCCGAGCAGCCCGAGGCATCGGTCGAACCGACCGACCAGGGTCGGCTGTTGGCCCTGGCGAACGGCCTCGGCGAGTTGCCGAAGCCGGAGTTGGATCCCGACGTGAAGGTGGTGCAGCGAGCCCAGCTCGTCGCCGCCATGGAAGCGATGTTCGCCGAAGGGAGCGCATCCGCGGGCCCTACGGTGCCGGAGCAGCGAGCGGCGACCGGGCGGGGTGCCCACCGGGCCACCGCGCTCCGGAAGTTGCGTCCCCGCTCCCGCTGGTCGAAGGGGCTCGCCGCCGGCGGCCTCACGGTAGGGGTGGCGGCGGGAGCGTTCAGCGGGGTGGCCGCTGCCAGTTCCGACGCCCTCCCCGGTGACTCGCTCTACGGGCTGAAGCGCGGTATGGAGGATCTCAAGCTCGGGATGGCGGACGACGACGCCGACCGAGGCGAGATCTACCTCGACCAGGCCTCCACCCGGCTCAATGAGGCCCGCCGCCTCATCGAGCGTGACCGGTCCGGGGTGCTGGACCACGAGTCCCTGGGCGAGATCCGGCGGGCGCTCAACGGCATGAAGCACGACGCCGCCGAGGGCCACCGGCTGCTCCGCCTGGCGTACGAGCGGGGCGGCACCATCGCCCCGATGGCCACGCTGAACTCGTTCGCCCGCAACCACCGGGAGGCCTGGAACGGCCTGCGCGACCGGCTGCCCGTCCAGCTGACCGACGTACGAGACGAGGTGAGTGACGTCTTCGCCGCCATAGACGAAGAGGTCGGACCGCTCCAGTCCCAGCTGCCGCAGCCCCCGGAGCGGAGCGACGGCAGGGGATCCGGCCGGCCGGGCGCCACCGAGGACTCCTCGGGCTCCCGACCGTCCCACCGTGCCCCGTCCAGCCCCGAGTCCCGGCCGTCGGGCAGCAGCAAGCCCGGCCCCTCCGGCTCCGGGTCCGCCGCGGCGAAGGAGGACGGCCTGCTCGGCGGCAACACGGGCGGCCTGCTCGAACCGGACCCGACGACACCCCCACCGGCCACGGGCAGCGGCGGCGGCAGTCAGCCTGCCCCGGCGCCCTCCCCGGACGTCACGATCCCGCCGATCCTCCCGGGCATCATCCCGGGCCTGGGCATCGACGAGGAAGACGCCAGGTAGCAGGTGGACAGGCAGATGGGTGGGTGCCCTCCCCAAGGGGGCACCCACCCATCACCCGTTCGGCCGGAGAACCGGCTCCGTCAGAAGAACACCGACCGCCGCTGCACCAACAGCTTGTACAGCGTGTGCTGAATCTGTTCCCGCACCTGGTCCGTGAGGTTGAACATCAGCATCGGGTCCTCCGCCGCCTCCGGCGGGAAGCCGTCCGTCGGGATCGGCTCGCCGAACTGGATCGTCCACTTGGTCGGCAGCGGCAGCGCCCCGAGCGGCCCCAGCCAGGGAAACGTCGGCGTGATGGGGAAGTACGGAATGCCCAGCACCCGTGCGAGGGTCTTCGCGTTACCGATCATGGGGTAGATCTCCTCCGCCCCCACGATCGAGCACGGCACGATCGGCGCGCCCGCCCGCAGCGCGGTCGACACGAACCCGCCGCGGCCGAACCGCTGAAGCTTGTAGCGCTCGCTGAAGGGCTTCCCGATGCCCTTGAAGCCCTCCGGCATCACCCCGACGACCTCACCGCGCTGGAGCAGCCGCTCCGCGTCCTCCGCGCACGCCAACGTGTGCCCCGCCTTGCGGGCCAGCTCGTTGACGACCGGCAGCATGAAGACGAGGTCCGCGGCGAGCAGCCGCAGATGCCGACCGGCCGGGTGGTTGTCGTGCACGGCGACCTGCATCATCAGCCCGTCCAGCGGCAGCACTCCCGAGTGGTTCGCCACCACCAGTGCCCCGCCCTCGGACGGGATGTTCTCGATGCCCTTCACCTCGACACGGAAGTAGTTCCCGTACAGCGGCCGCAGCAGCGACATCAGCACCTGGTCGGTGAGCTCCTCGTCGTACCCGAACTCGTCGACCTCGTACTCGCCGGTGATCCGCCGCCGCAGGAACGCCAGCCCGCCGGCGATCCGCCGCTCCCAGTCCCCACCGCCGCCGGTCTCCACCTCGGCGCCGCCCTCGGCGGCCTCGGGAGCCGCCGCGTCGGGTGCCTGCGGCCCCGGCAGCGGGCTCACCGCGCCCTCGCCGTTCCGTCGCCGTGCGCCGCCGCCCAGCAGGGGCCGTCGGCGCCCCGGTCGTGGGGTGGCCGCGCCCGTGCGCGACCGGTCGTCGTCGAACGGAATGACCTTGGCGTCCGCCATCGTTGAATCGCGCTCCCTCATCCGGCGCTGTAAGTCGTCTTCGCACCGCGGCGGCCCAGGAACGGCAACTGCGACGCGGCGATCCGGTCGACCGCCCCCGCGAGGGCCTCCGGCGGCAGCAGGCCGGGGCCGCGGCTGCGCGCGAAGTCCGCGAAGGTCTGCGCGGTCGTGTACGTCGGCTCGAACCCGAGCGTCTCGCGCATCTGCGCGGTGCTCACCACCCGGCCGTGCATCAGCAGCCGGATCTGCTCGGGTGAGAAGTCGGTCACACCCACCGTACGCAGCGCCGTACCGACCCATGTGACCGCCGGCAGCAGCACCGGCACCGTAGGCCGCCCCAGCCGCCGCGAACACTGCGAGAGTGTCAGCACACCGTCGCCGGCCACGTTGAACGTGCCGCTGTTGAGCGTGCCGCGGCGCGGCTCGTGCGAGGCGATCCGCAGCACCTCGATCACGTCGTCCTCGTGGACGAACTGCAGCCGCGGGTCATAGCCGAACACCGTGGGGAGCACCGGCAGCGAGAAGTACTCGGCGAGCGGCGAGTCCGCGGTCGGCCCGAGGATGTTGGCGAACCGCAGCACGCACACCGCCACATCGGGCCGCCGGCGCGCGAAGCCCCTTACGTACCCCTCCACCTCGCAGGCGTCCTTCGCGAAGCCACCGCTCGGCAGCGACTTCGGCGGTGTCGTCTCCATGAAGACGGCCGGGTCGCGGGGCGCGGACCCGTACACGTTCGTACTGGACTTCACCACCAGCCGGCTGACCGTCGGCGACTTCTGGCACGCCCCGAGCAGCTGCATGGTGCCGATGACGTTGGTCTCCTTGACCGCCGTCCGGCCGCCCGCGCCGAGCGGTGTCCCGGTGACGTCCATATGGACGACCGTGTCGACCCCGTACTCCGCCAGGACCCGCCCTATGGCGGGTTGCCGGATGTCGGCCCGGACGAACTCCGCGGCACCCAACTGGTGCGCGGGTGGCACGGCGTCCACGCCGATCACCCGCTCCACGTCGGGATCCCGCTGGATCCGGCGGACGAACCGCCCGCCGAGCTGCCGGGCCACGCCGGTGACGAGCACGACCTTCCCCAAGATCAGCGCCTTCCGTTCGGTCCTCGCCTATGCGCCACCGTAGCGGGTGAACGGTGCGCTGTGATGACCGCCGCACCCCCGCGGGCGCCGCGGCAAACACCGCGGCCCTCCCACCGGAACCGGTGGGAGGGCCGCGATCGGCGCACGTACAGCCGTCGCTTACTTCTTGTTGCGACGCTGAACGCGGGTGCGCTTGAGCAGCTTGCGGTGCTTCTTCTTCGCCATCCGCTTGCGCCGCTTCTTGATAACAGAGCCCACGACTACCCTCGCTCACTTCTCGGAACACCCCCGCATGAGCGGGGATCTCGGTGCGGGGCGTCTGGGCCCACACGACCTACGTCGGCCTAGCCTACCGGCCAGAGCGCCGAGCTTGTAATCCGAGGGGTACGCGGGACTCTCCGGACCGACCGCTAAGCGGTCTCCACCCCCACAAAGGAGTCACGGAGGTACTCGTGAACCGCTTGCTCCGGCACCCGGAATGACCTGCCCACCCGGATCGCCGGCAGATGACCGCTGTGCACCAAGCGGTACACGGTCATCTTCGACACTCGCATCACCGAGGCGACTTCCGCCACGGTCAGGAACTTGACCTCGTTGAGAGGCCTCTCGCCAGCAGCAGCCATGACCCACCTGTACCTTCCGCCCACAACGCCCACCGGCTTCCCCTCCGGTGACTCTTCGTCGCGGTGCGCTCACTCACCAGAGTAGGGGCGGGTGATACGAGTGGGGAAGAGGAGCTGCCACCGGCCGACTACTGGGACAGACACGCCCGATTGAGTACATAGCGAGTAAGCGGTCGGTAGTAATCGGACCGCACAGCGTCATCCAGCGGGACCGCCACGGACACGCGCCCCTCCGCCTCCCCGACGAACAGCGCGGGGTCGTCCGTGTCGGCCAGGCCGACGGCCTCAATACCCAGCTGACCTGCTCCGCAGACCCATCCGTGGTCCCCCACCACCAGCTCCGGAAGCGGTCCGCCGACCTCCGCGAGACCCTCCAGAGCGGCCCTGATCGGGAGCGGTGAATGGGTGTGCGCGCCGGTCTCACAACCGGCGCCTGCGCCCCCTGGTTCCCGGACCAACGCGACTCCCCGTACGTAGTCAAGGCTGTACGTACGTACGCCGAACCGGGTCGTTATGTCGACACATCGCCCCTTCGCGGGTGTGAGAACGAGACATCCGGCCGCCGACAAAGCGTCTGCGAGCTCGGCGTAGAAACCGAGCAGTCGGTGCGGATGACCGGTCCCGAGCAGCACCGGCGCCCGCCTCCGGGCCACCTCCGCGAGCCGCGCGGCGAACGCGCCGAGCGCGCTCAGCGTCCGCTCCGGGTCGATGACATCGGGCCCGGACCGGTACGCGGGGTCGCCGGAGACCCCGCACTTGTCGGCCATCAGCCGCAGCAGCTCCCGCTCGTCCCACGCCCACTGCGGATCCAGCCCGAGCGTCACCCGAGGATCCCGGGCCGCGAACAGGCGATAGCTCCGCAGGCTGTCCTCCCGCGAGGTGGCCACCGGGCCGGCCAGCCGGGCCGCCAGCAAATGCGCGCGCAGCGCACCGGTACTCAACACCCTGCCGATGCTGCCGCAGCTCGCCCGGCACGGCCCCAGAACCGGGCCGACACCCCACAGTTGGCGTAACCCCGCCGTCGACGTCCCCCCGCCGTCCACGGCCCGCCCCCTACGGCAGCAGCCCCCGCAGCGGGAACACCGCCCGCCGCGCCGCCAGCACCGCCTGGTCCAGCCGGTCCGCCGGGTCGTACCCCTCGTCCCAGCCCCGCCACGACGCCGGCCACCGCCCGTCGGTCATCCGCCTGGGCGCCGGCTGCCGCGTCCGCGCGTACACCTCGTCCCGCCACGACGACGGAATCACCGACTCCGGCTCCACCGGAGCACCCGCCGCGATCCCCACCAGATGCGTCCACGACCGCGGTACGACGTCCACGACCGCGTACCCGCCACCGCCCAGCGCGACCCACCGCCCGTCGGCGTACTCGTGCGCCAGGTCGTGGCAGGCCGCCTGGACGGCCCGCTGGGCGTCCAGCGACACCGCCAAGTGGGCGAGAGGATCCTCGAAGTGCGTATCGGCCCCGTGCTGCGTCACCAGCACCTGGGGCCGGAAGTCCGCCAGCAGCTCGGGCACCACCGCGTGGAACGCCCGCAGCCAGCCCGCGTCACCCGTCCCGGCCGGCAGGGCCACGTTCACCGCGCCGCCCTCCGCCGGCCCCGACGCGCCCGTCTCCTCCGGCCACCCGGTCCCCGGGAACAGCGTGCGCGGGTGCTCGTGCAGCGAGACGGTCAGCACCCGGGGATCGTCCCAGAACGCCGCCTGTACGCCGTCCCCGTGGTGTACGTCCACGTCCACGTACGCGACCCGCTCCGCGCCCAGCTCCAGCAGCCGGGCGATCGCCAGCGACGCGTCGTTGTAGATGCAGAAGCCCGCGGCCGAACCCGGCATCGCGTGGTGCAGCCCGCCCGCGAAGTTCACCGCGTGCGCGGCCTCCCCCCGCCACACCGCCTCGGCCGCGCCCACCGACTGACCCGCGATCAGCGCCGACGCCTCGTGCATCCCCGCGAACGCCGGGTCGTCCATGGTCCCCAGCCCGTACGCCTGGTCCGCCGCCCCCGGATCCGCCGAGGCAGCCCGCACGGCCGCCACGTAGTCCTCGCGGTGCACCAGCCGCAGCGTCGAGTCCCCGGCCGGCTTGGCGGCCACCACGTCCACCCGGCGGTCCAGCCCGTACGCCCGCACCAACCCCATGGTCAGCGCGAGCCGCACGGGATCCATCGGGTGTCCGGCCCCGAAGTCGTACCCGGTAAGTGCGTCATCCCACATCAACAGTGCGCGGCCGCTCATGCCCGCCACCGTATCGGTTCGGTTCAACACCGAACGAACGGGCGTACCGCAGGGTCACCAGCACCAATACCAGCGGCACCACCATCGCCCCGCGATAGCTCCACGCGTCCCCCAGCGACCCCACCAACGGCGACCCGATCAGAAAGCCCACGTAGTTGAAGACATTGAGCCGGGCCACCTCCGCGTCACCGCGCGCCGCCGCGAACGTCTGCGGCACCAGCACGCTCAGCCCGAAGCCCAGCACGGTGAACCCCGCCACCCCCGCCCACGCCCCCGGCGCCCCGGCCACCACCCCGAACCCGGCCGCCGCCAGCACCGCCCCACCCCGCACCACGGCCACCGCCCCGAACCGCCGCACCCCCAGGTCCCCCAGGGCCCGCCCCAACAGGGTCGTGACCATATAGGCGTTGTACGGAACGGTCGCCAGCTCCTCCGAACCGCCCAGCACATCCGTCAGGTACTTCGCGCTCCAGTTGGACACCGTCGCGTCACCGATGTACGCGCACGTCATCACCAGGCACAGCGGCACCAGGACCCCCGCCGAACGCCCCACCGAGCCGCCCGCCCGCGTCTCCCCGTCCACGTACCACCGGCTCCCCGCCAACGCCGCCGGCAGCACCACCACGACGACCGACAGGTACGACACCCCCAGCGCCACGTGCCAGTGCACGGCAGCCCACGCCAGCGAGGCCCCCACGATCCCGCCCAGGCTGTACGCCGCGTGGAACCCGAGGATGATGCTGCGCCCGTACGCGTACTGGAGGCTCACCCCCAGCATGTTCATCGACGCGTCCAGCGCCCCGACGGCCAGCCCGAACACCCCCAGTGCCACGCCCACATGCCACAGCCGCTCTCCCGCCCCCACACCCAGCAGGGACAACAGCACGACCGGCTGCGCCCACCTGAGAACGACGCCGGGCGCCACCCGCCGCACCAGCTTCCCGGCAAGCACACTCCCCGCACCGGCGAGAACCGGCACGGCCGCCAGGAAAGCCGGCAGCAGCGCATCGGATATCCCGTACCGGTCCTGAATGGCGGGGATACGCGTCACCAGCAGCGCGAAGGCCACTCCCTGGACGAAGAAGGAGACCGCCAGCGAACCCCGCCCACGCCGCAACCGCGCGTCCGTCATGGCGGCACAGCGTAGGGCGCGCACCTACCCTTGGGTAGATCACTCACGCGAGCAGTCCCGGCAACTCCCCCATGTCGTCGAAGCACCCCTCCACCCCGACCAGCCGCTCCACCGGCGTCATCGCCGTGAACCCGTACACGTCCATCCCGGCCGCCACGGCGGCCTGGACCCCGAGCGGACTGTCCTCGACGACGACACACCGCTCGGGCGCCACCCCCATCCGCTCGGCGGCATACAGGAACAGGTCCGGCGCCGGCTTCCCCCGCCCCACATCCTGCGAGCTGAAGACATTCCCCTCCCGGAACCACCGGTCCAGCCCGGTCTTCCGGTGCCCCACCCTGATCCGCTCATGGCTCCCGGACGAGGCGACGCAGTACGCCACCCCTTCGGCGGAAAGCTTCTCCAGCATCTCCGGCACCCCGGCGACCACCTCCAGCTCCCGCTCGAAGGCAGCGAACACCCGCCCGTGGAAGACCTCGTCGAAGTCCTCCGGCAACCGCTGCCCGGTCCGCTCCAGGATCAGGTCGTGCACCCGGTGCATCGCTGCCCCCATGTAGTCCCGCAACGAGTCCTCGTACGAGGTGGGATGCCCGAGCTCGGTCAGGTAGCCGGCCAGGAGGGTGTTCGAAAGAGGCTCGCTGTCGACGAGCACCCCATCGTTGTCGAAGATGACCAGTTCATAGCGCATGCCGCCACCCTAGGAGGGGCCGAGGCGCCGAACCTCGCCGAGATCGCCGTTCAGCAGCTCATCGTGCTGGATCACGAAGTCGCCGTTCGGGAGGCGCCCCTCGTAGCGCGCGCCCATGACGCGCGGCGGCAGGAACTCTCGCAGGCGGTGCCTCATCCCGGACGGGTACACGACCGGCTCGCCCCACCCGTCCGGGGCCTCGTCCGTGCTGAACAGCACCCAGTGGTCGACCTCCACGTCGGCCGCGAGATCGGGTGCCCCACCGGTGTGACAGTCCAGCGCGGGAAGCACCAACTGGTCCGGGTCGAGGGGCTCGTACCACATGAACAGGGGCTTGGCCCGCTGCGCCTGGGCGTTGTGGAAGCAGCACACGGCGATGGTGTGCAGCGGATACCGCTCCGCGTAGAAGTCGAACAGCTCCGGGGTGAGGTGCGGCCTCTTACGGTGAGGTACCTGGCCGAGCGCGGCAGGGATGAGAGTCGGGTCGTCGGCGAGGAGGACGGTGTAGACGTCGTGCTCGAAGACCTGCACACCACGGGACGGCCCCACCCCGCCCATCCAGTCCATGACCGCCGGCTCTCCCACCGGGACGGGCCGGACCGCGTCGACCATGCGCTCCAGGAGGTCCGCATGGTGCCCGACGGAAATGAAGTTCTTCGGCGTCATGCCTACCGCCGGCAGATGCAGCAGCATGGCGTTCGGCCCCTCCGCGTGGCTGGCGGCGGTGTTCTGGTATCCGACGACATGGATCAGCCCATGTTCGGGATGCCGCTGACGCCCGGCGTACAGGGTGGTGCCCGAGAATCGGGCCGGTGCCGTCGATATGCACATGCCGTCACCGTATCCAGGCGATGCTGCTTACGGCAGGGGAACGCAGAAAAGCCCCGCACCATAAGGTGCGGGGCTTTCCCACAATAATTGTTCGGCGGTGTCCTACTCTCCCACAGGGTCCCCCCTGCAGTACCATCGGCGCTGAAAGGCTTAGCTTCCGGGTTCGGAATGTAACCGGGCGTTTCCCTAACGCTATGACCACCGAAACACTATGAAGATGTCGAACTACAACCAACCACCCGTAAAGGGTGTGGGAGTTCGTTACTTCAGAACTAACACAGTGGACGCGAGCAACTGAGGACAAGCCCTCGGCCTATTAGTACCGGTCAACTCCACCCATTACTGGGCTTCCATATCCGGCCTATCAACCCAGTCGTCTACTGGGAGCCTTACCCTCTCAAGGAGGTGGGAATACTCATCTCGAAGCAGGCTTCCCGCTTAGATGCTTTCAGCGGTTATCCCTCCCGAACGTAGCCAACCAGCCATGCCCTTGGCAGAACAACTGGCACACCAGAGGTTCGTCCGTCCCGGTCCTCTCGTACTAGGGACAGCCCTTCTCAATATTCCTACGCGCACAGCGGATAGGGACCGAACTGTCTCACGACGTTCTAAACCCAGCTCGCGTACCGCTTTAATGGGCGAACAGCCCAACCCTTGGGACCGACTCCAGCCCCAGGATGCGACGAGCCGACATCGAGGTGCCAAACCATCCCGTCGATATGGACTCTTGGGGAAGATCAGCCTGTTATCCCCGGGGTACCTTTTATCCGTTGAGCGACGGCGCTTCCACAAGCCACCGCCGGATCACTAGTCCCGACTTTCGTCCCTGCTCGACCCGTCGGTCTCACAGTCAAGCTCCCTTGTGCACTTACACTCAACACCTGATTGCCAACCAGGCTGAGGGAACCTTTGGGCGCCTCCGTTACCCTTTAGGAGGCAACCGCCCCAGTTAAACTACCCATCAGACACTGTCCCTGATCCGGATCACGGACCCAGGTTAGACATCCAGCACGACCAGAGTGGTATTTCAACGACGACTCCACCTGAACTGGCGTCCAAGCTTCACAGTCTCCCACCTATCCTACACAAGCCGAACCGAACACCAATATCAAACTGTAGTAAAGGTCCCGGGGTCTTTCCGTCCTGCTGCGCGAAACGAGCATCTTTACTCGTAGTGCAATTTCACCGGGCCTATGGTTGAGACAGTCGAGAAGTCGTTACGCCATTCGTGCAGGTCGGAACTTACCCGACAAGGAATTTCGCTACCTTAGGATGGTTATAGTTACCACCGCCGTTTACTGGCGCTTAAGTTCTCAGCTTCGCCCCACCGAAATGGAGCTAACCGGTCCCCTTAACGTTCCAGCACCGGGCAGGCGTCAGTCCGTATACATCGCCTTACGGCTTCGCACGGACCTGTGTTTTTAGTAAACAGTCGCTTCTCGCTGGTCTCTGCGGCCACCCCCAGCTCGAGGAGCAAGTCCTCTCACCAGTGATGGCCCCCCTTCTCCCGAAGTTACGGGGGCATTTTGCCGAGTTCCTTAACCATAGTTCACCCGAACGCCTCGGTATTCTCTACCTGACCACCTGAGTCGGTTTAGGGTACGGGCCGCCATGAAACTCGCTAGAGGCTTTTCTCGACAGCATAGGATCATCCACTTCACCACAATCGGCTCGGCATCAGGTCTCAGCCTCAATGTGTGACGGATTTGCCTATCACACGGCCTACACCCTTACCCCGGGACAACCACCGCCCGGGCTGGACTACCTTCCTGCGTCACCCCATCGCTTACCTACTACAGGTCTGGTCCGTCGGCTCCACCACTCCCCTTTGCCCGAAGGCTCCAGGGCGGCTTCACGGACTTAGCATCGCCTGGTTCGATATTGGGCGTTTCAAAGCGGGTACCGGAATATCAACCGGTTGTCCATCGACTACGCCTGTCGGCCTCGCCTTAGGTCCCGACTTACCCTGGGCAGATCAGCTTGACCCAGGAACCCTTAGTCAATCGGCGCACACGTTTCTCACGTGTGTATCGCTACTCATGCCTGCATTCTCACTCGTGAACCGTCCACAACTCGCTTCCGCGGCTGCTTCACCCGGCACACGACGCTCCCCTACCCATCACAGTCCCCGTTGGGGGTATGTACTGCAATGACACGACTTCGGCGGTACGCTTGAGCCCCGCTACATTGTCGGCGCGGAATCACTTGACCAGTGAGCTATTACGCACTCTTTCAAGGGTGGCTGCTTCTAAGCCAACCTCCTGGTTGTCTCTGCGACTCCACATCCTTTCCCACTTAGCGTACGCTTAGGGGCCTTAGTCGATGCTCTGGGCTGTTTCCCTCTCGACCATGGAGCTTATCCCCCACAGTCTCACTGCCGCGCTCTCACTTACCGGCATTCGGAGTTTGGCTAAGGTCAGTAACCCGGTAGGGCCCATCGCCTATCCAGTGCTCTACCTCCGGCAAGAAACACACGACGCTGCACCTAAATGCATTTCGGGGAGAACCAGCTATCACGGAGTTTGATTGGCCTTTCACCCCTAACCACAGGTCATCCCCCAGGTTTTCAACCCTGGTGGGTTCGGTCCTCCACGAAGTCTTACCTCCGCTTCAACCTGCCCATGGCTAGATCACTCCGCTTCGGGTCTTGAGCGCGCTACTGAATCGCCCTGTTCGGACTCGCTTTCGCTACGGCTTCCCCACACGGGTTAACCTCGCAACACACCGCAAACTCGCAGGCTCATTCTTCAAAAGGCACGCAGTCACGAGATGCAAGCAAGCTCACATCCGACGCTCCCACGGCTTGTAGGCACACGGTTTCAGGTACTATTTCACTCCGCTCCCGCGGTACTTTTCACCATTCCCTCACGGTACTATCCGCTATCGGTCACCAGGGAATATTTAGGCTTAGCGGGTGGTCCCGCCAGATTCACACGGGATTTCTCGGGCCCCGTGCTACTTGGGTGTCTCTTAAACGAGCCGCTGATGTTTCAGCTACGGGGGTCTTACCCTCTACGCCGGACCTTTCGCATGTCCTTCGCCTACCCATACGGTTTCTGACTCGTCTCACAGCCGGCAGACTGTGACAAAGAGATCCCACAACCCCGCATGCGCAACCCCTGCCGGGTATCACACGCATACGGTTTGGCCTCATCCGGTTTCGCTCGCCACTACTCCCGGAATCACGGTTGTTTTCTCTTCCTGAGGGTACTGAGATGTTTCACTTCCCCTCGTTCCCTCCACATGCCCTATGTGTTCAGGCATGGGTGACAGCCCATGAAGGCCGCCTGGGTGTCCGCTCGTCCGGACATCACGGGGTGTACCGCTCTCTCTTGATGGTGATGACGTCGCGTCAGGACATGCGCAGGG
>NZ_JBEPEL010000068.1:0-37467 GCF_040300825.1 Streptomyces sp. NPDC000229 | reverse complement strand
TCGGCGCGTACGACCGAGTACGTGCGGGACCTGCTGCACCGGCTGGAGCCGTACGGGGACGAGCCCCGGGTGGCGGAGCTGCGGGAACGGGCGCGGCGGGCGCGGCCGGAGCCGGAGCCGGGGCGGCCGGAGCAGCCGGGGCCGGGGCGGCCGGAGCAGCCGGGGCCGGGGCCTCGGGGGCGGGGGCCTCGGCGGCCGGGGCGGGAGCGGCGGGAGCCGGGGCGGCGGCGGGGGCCGCACCGGGGGCGCCGATGACGGCCAGCTTGGCACCGACCTCGGCGGTCTCGTCCTCGCCGACCACGATCTCCAGCAGCACACCGGAAGCCGGGGCCGGGATCTCGGTGTCGACCTTGTCCGTGGAGACCTCGAGCAGCGGCTCGTCCTCCGTGACCTCCTCGCCGACCTCCTTCAGCCAGCGGGTGACGGTGCCCTCGGTGACCGACTCGCCCAGCGCGGGCAGGACGACGTCGGTGCCCTCGGCCGAACCGCCGCCGGCGGCGGCCTCGGCGGTCGGGGCGGGGGCGGGGGCGGGGGCCTCGGCCTCGGTGGACGGGGCGGCCGGGGCCTCGGCGGCGGGCGCGGGGGCTTCCTGCGCCGGGGCCTCCTGTGCCGGGGCGGCCTCGGCGGCCGGAGCGCCGGTGCCGTCGTCGATGACGGCCAGCTCGGCGCCGACCTCGACGGTCTCGTCCTCGGCGACCTTGATGGAGGCGAGGACACCGGAGGCGGGTGCCGGGATCTCGGTGTCGACCTTGTCCGTCGACACCTCCAGCAGCGGCTCGTCGGCCTCGACGCGCTCGCCCTCGGCCTTCAGCCAGCGGGTGACAGTGCCCTCGGTGACGCTCTCGCCGAGCGCCGGCAGGGTTACGGAAACCGACATGGTTTCAGTTGCTCCTAACGAATTGCGGAAAGTGGTCGTCGCGCCCTGACTGAGGGCTCAGTCGTGGGAGTGGAGGGGCTTGCCGGCCAGCGCCAGGTGGGCCTCGCCGAGCGCCTCGTTCTGCGTCGGGTGGGCGTGGATGAGCTGTGCGACCTCGGCCGGCAGCGCCTCCCAGTTGTAGATCAGCTGCGCTTCGCCGACCTGCTCGCCCATGCGGTCACCGACCATGTGGACGCCGACCACGGCACCGTCCTTGACCTGAACGAGCTTGATCTCGCCCGCGGTCTTCAGGATCTTGCTCTTGCCGTTGCCCGCGAGGTTGTACTTCAGGGCGACGACCTTGTCCGCGCCGTAGATCTCCTTGGCCTTGGCCTCGGTGATGCCGACGGAGGCGACCTCGGGGTGGCAGTACGTCACCCGGGGCACGCCGTCGTAGTCGATCGGAACGGTCTTCAGACCGGCCAGACGCTCCGCCACCAGGATGCCCTCGGCGAAGCCGACGTGCGCGAGCTGGAGGGTCGGGACGAGGTCTCCCACGGCCGAGACGGTCGGCACGTTGGTGCGCATGTACTCGTCGACGAGGACGTAGCCGCGGTCCATCGCGACGCCCTGCTCCTCGTACCCGAGACCGGCGGAGACCGGGCCGCGGCCGATGGCGACCAGCAGCACCTCGGCCTCGAAGGTCTTGCCGTCCGCCAGGGTGACCTTGACCCCGTTGTCGGTGTACTCGGCGCTCTGGAAGAACGTACCGAGGTTGAACTTGATGCCGCGCTTGCGGAAGGCGCGCTCAAGAAGCTTCGAGCTGTTCTCGTCCTCGACCGGGACGAGGTGCTTCAGGCCCTCGATGATCGTGACGTCCGTGCCGAAGGACTTCCACGCCGAGGCGAACTCGACGCCGATGACGCCGCCGCCCAGGATGATCGCCGACTCCGGGACCCGGTCCAGGGTCAGGGCGTGGTCCGAGGAGATGATGCGGTTGCCGTCGATCTCCAGGCCCGGGAGGGACTTCGGTACGGAACCGGTGGCGAGGAGGACGTGGCGGCCCTCGACCCGCTGGCCGTTCACGTCGACCGAGGTGGGGGAGGACAGCCGGCCCTCACCCTCGATGTAGGTCACCTTGCGGGAGGCGACCAGACCCTGCAGGCCCTTGTACAGGCCGGAGATCACGTCGTCCTTGTACTTGTGGACGGCCTTGATGTCGATGCCCTCGAAGGAGGCGAGCACACCGAACTGGTCGGCCTCACGGGCCTGGTCCGCGATCTCACCGGCGTGGAGCAGGGCCTTGGTGGGAATGCAGCCGTTGTGCAGGCAGGTGCCGCCGAGCTTGTTCTTCTCGATCAGTGCGACGTCCAGGCCCAGCTGCGCACCCCGCAGGGCCGCGGCGTACCCGCCACTGCCACCGCCGAGGATCACTAGGTCGAAAACGGTGCTGGCGTCGTTCGCCACGTCACGTCCTCCATGCATGTGCGCCGGTCGCCGGTCGTCGACGACCGGGCGGCGGCTGGTGTTCGGCCGCTGATTCTTCGGCCCTGTGGTGGGGGCCCTGTCCTGCCGAGAACCCATCTTCGCACTTGTTGCCGGGAGGCGGGACGCGGGGCCGGGGTCTGAGACGGCGGATCGTCCGTCCCGGCGGAGCGGCGGTGCGTACGAAGGTACGGATTCCGTCGCGGTTCCGGCGAAAGCCCGCGGCCCCGGATCGTCCGTCCGGGGCCGCGGGTGTCATGCGTGGATCAGCCGAGATCGCCCGCGGCCGTGCGCTCCGCCAGCTTCACCAGGGTGCGGACCGCCGAGCCGGTGCCACCCTTCGGGGTGTAGCCGAAGGGGCCGCCCTCGTTGTAGGCGGGGCCGGCGATGTCCAGGTGGGCCCAGGTGATGCCCTCGCCGACGAACTCCTTCAGGAACAGGCCGGCCACCAGGCCGCCGCCCATCCGCTCGCCCATGTTGGCGATGTCGGCGGTCGGGGAGTCCATCCCCTTGCGCAGGTCGGCCGGGAGGGGCATCGGCCAGGACTGCTCGCCGACCTCCTCCGCGATCTCGTGGATGGAGGTACGGAAGGCGTCGTCGTTCGCCATGATGCCGAACGTGCGGTTGCCCAGCGCCAGCACCATCGCGCCGGTCAGCGTCGCCACGTCGACGATCGCGTCCGGGTTCTCCTCCGACGCCTTCGCCAGGGCGTCGGCCAGCACCAGACGGCCCTCGGCGTCGGTGTTCAGCACCTCGACGGTCTTGCCGCTGTACATGCGCAGCACGTCACCGGGGCGCACGGCGGAACCGGACGGCATGTTCTCGGCGAGCGCCAGCCAGCCGGTGACGTTGACCGCCAGACCGAGGCGGGCGGCCGTGACGACGGCGGCGAACACCGCGGCCGCGCCGCTCATGTCGCACTTCATCGTCTCGTTGTGGCCGGCCGGCTTCAGGGAGATGCCGCCCGAGTCGTACGTGATGCCCTTGCCGACCAGGGCGAGGGTCTTCTCCGCCTTCGGGTGCGTGTAGACCAGCTTCACCAGACGCGGACCGTGCTCCGAACCCTGGCCGACGCCCAGGATGCCGCCGTACCCGCCCTTGACGAGCGCCTTCTCGTCGAGCACCTGCACCTTGACGCCGTGCTCCTTGCCGGCCGCGGTGGCGATGGCGGCGAAGGACTCGGGGTAGAGGTCGTTCGGCGGGGTGTTGATCAGGTCGCGGGCGCGGTTGATCTCCTCGGCCAGCGCGATCGCGCGCTCGGCCCCCGCCTTGTACGCCTTGTCGCGCGGCTTGGCGCCCAGCAGCGCCACCTCGGCGAGCGGGCCCTTGGCGTCCTTGCGCCTGTCCTGGTAGGCCGTGAAGGCGTAGGCCCCCAGCAGCGCACCCTCCGCGATCGCCTCGACGTCCTCGACCGCCTCGACGGGCAGGGCGAACGCGGCCCTCTTGGTGCCGCTCAGCGCGCGGGCGGCACAGCCGGCGGCACGGCGCAGCGCCTCGGCGTCGTACGTCTCGTCCTTCTCAGGAGCCGTGCCGAGTCCCACCGCGAGCACGACCGGGGCCTTCAGGCCGGACGGCGAGGGCACCTTGGTCACCTCACCCTCGGAGCCCGAGGCGCCGAGGGTCTCCAGGACGGTGGCGAGCTTCCCGCCGAACGCCTTGTCCACGGCCTCGGCGCCCGGCGCGACAACGAGTCCCTTGCCGCCCTTCGGGCTCTTGGCGACGCCGACGACGAGAACATCGGCGCGCAGTGTCGCCGCGCCGGCGGTGCTGAGAGTGAGAGCAGTCACGGTGGTGAAATCTCGCTTCCATTGAGTTCTGAGGCGGTCGAGGAGTAGGACGACCGGGTCCTGCCGCATCGTAAGTCGGGCCCGGGAGACGCCGGGAACGAGCCTACGCGTGCTGTCCCGTTTGGCTCACGGCGGCGGCAATTCACTCATCCGTGGCGTCTCCTCAACGTTTGCCGCGTCAATCAACGAGAGCTGCGTCACACTCCCTGCATTCGTGCAAGGGAGCAACGTACCCCTTTGCATCATCTCAACAGATCCTCCTGTGCCCCCGCGCGCGGAGGACCCACCAGGGGGGAAGCCATATGCGCACACTCGGACTCCGGGGCGGAAGAGCGGCGGGAGGGCTGCCGACCGCGACCCTGCTGGCCACCGCCCTGCTCGCCACGGCCGTCCCGGCCGGCCCGGCGGCGGCGGCCGAGCCCGCGCCCCGCGTCGACCTGACGGTGCTCGTCGTGGACGACGGCGGCGGCGCGGTCGGGGCGATCACCTCCGAACTCAAGGGCTCCGGGGTCCCGTACCGGACCGTCCGCCTCGCCGACCCCGCCCGCCCCGTCATCAACGCCGCCTTCCTCGCCGACACCGTCGACGGCCGGCCCCGCGCCAAGTACCAGGGCGTGGTGCTGCCCGACGAGGCACCGGGAGGCCTGGCGGCCGCGGAGCGGGCCGCGCTCACCGCGTACGAGCAGAAGTACGCCGTCCCGCAGGTCGACGCCTACACCTGGGCCCACCCGGGCGTCGGCCTCGACCACACCAGCGAGGGCGGACGCTCCGGCGTCCTCGACGGCGTCCGCACCGACCTCACGGCCGCCGGGAAGGCGGGCCCGTTCCGGTACCTCGACGGGCCGCTCACCTTCGAGGACAACGCCCCGGACATCGCGGAGAGCTACGGATACGCGGGCCGGCCCCGCGAGGGCTTCACCAGCTACCTCGACGTCCCCGTCGACGGCGGCGGGCGCGCCAGCCTCATCGGCCAGTACGCCCACGACGGCCGGCGCGAACTGGTCGTCACCTTCGCCTACAACCAGTACCAGCGGCAGTTCCGGGCCCTCGCCCGCGGCATCGTCGAATGGCTCACCCAGGGCGTCCACCTCGGACAGAACCGCAACTACCTCTCCGTCCACGTCGACGACGTCTTCGCCCCCGACGCCCGCTGGGACACCGAACGCAACTGCACCCCCGGCGACTTCGACTGCGCGGGCGGCGACGGCGAAGGAACCACGCCGATCCGGATGACCGCGGCCGACGCCCAGTACGCCGCCCAGTGGCAGCGCTCCGCCGGCTTCACCCTCGACATGGTCTACAACGCGGGCTCCGGCGAGGAGTGGAAGACCCAGAACGGCGGCAGCGACCCGCTCACCGCCCGACTCCTCGCCGACCGCGCCCAGTACCGCTGGGTCAACCACACCTACACACACCCGTTCCTCGGCTGCGTCCAGGACACCTCCACCGTCCCGTGGAACTGCGCCAAGGACGCCTACGGCAACACCCGCTGGATGAGCCGTGCGGAGATCGCCGCGCAGATCCGCGACAACCACACCTGGGCCGTGAACAAGGGCATCGCCGTGGACCGCACCGAACTGGTCACCGGCGAGCACTCCGGCCTCAAGACCCTCCCGCAGCAGCCCGCCGACAACCCCAACCTGGCAGGCGCCCTCGCCGACACCGGCGTCAAGTGGATCGCGAGCGACAACTCGCGAGAGCCCCAGCAGCGCCCCGTCGGCGCCGCGCAGACCGTCCCGCGCCACCCGATGAACGTGTACTACAACGTCGGCACCGCCGCCGAGATGACCGACGAGTACAACTGGATCTACACGTCGAAGGAGGACGGCGGCAGCGGCGCCTGCGCAACCGACCCCGCCTCCACCTGCCTCGACGAGCCGCTCGACGTACACACCGGGTACGCGACGTACATCGTGCCGCAGGAGGCCCGCACCGCCCTCGGACACGTCATGGGCAACGACCCGCGCCCGCACTACGTCCATCAGTCCAACCTCGCCGAGGACCGCCTCCTCTACCCTGTCCTGGACAAGGTCCTCGCCGACTACCGCGCCCTCTTCGCCGACAACACCCCGCTGGTCAACCCCCGCCACCGCGACGCCGGTACGGAACTGTCCCGCCGCGCCGCCTGGGACAAGGCCCTCGCCGACGGCAAGGTCACCGCGTACCGCATCGGGAACACCGTCACCGTCAAGGCGCCGGCCGGAGTGACCGCCCCCGTCACCGCACCCGAAGGGACCCGCAAGAACCAGCTGCTCGGCACGACGGCGTTCGGCACCCCGTACGCCGGAGCGCGTTCGGCCTGGACCGCGCCCGACGCCTTCCAGTCGGCGATCACCCTGACGCTGCCGACCGCCTGACCAGCTCACTTCCGGGGGGAAACCGATGCCGACCACAGGCCGCCACGTCACCATGCTCACCGAAGGCACCTATCCGCACGTCCACGGAGGCGTCAGCACCTGGTGCGACCAGCTCGTCCGGGGCATGCCCGAGGTCGACTTCCACGTCCTGGCCCTGACCGGCAGCGGCCGCGAACCGGTCACCTGGGAGCTGCCGCCCAACGTCTACCGGCACACCTCGTTCCCGCTGTGGGGCCCGGCCCAGGGGCGCGGCCGGCCCCTCCTCGGCCGGGAGCGGCGCCGCTTCACCGACACGTACGAACGCTTCCTGCTGTCCATACTCGACCCGTCCGCCGGCTGCGACTTCGGGACGAGCCTGTACGACCTCGCCTTACTCGCCCGGCGCGGCAGGCTCTCGGCCGCCCTCCGCTCCGAGTCCGTCCTCCGCTCGCTGATGTGGATATGGACCATGCCCCACCTGGAGACGGCAGCGGCCCGCCCCACCGTCCACGACGCCCTGACCGCCACCGACCTCCTCGAACACGCGCTGCGCCCGCTCGCCGCCCGCATCCCCGACGACAGCGTCGCCCACGCCGTCTCCAGCGGCCTGGCCACCCTCCCCGCACTCGCCGCCCAGCACTTCGACGGCGTACCGTTCCTCCTCACCGAGCACGGCATCTACCTCCGCGAGCGCTACCTCGGCTACCGCAGCGCCGCCCAGCGCTGGCCCGTCAAGGCCCTGATGCTCGGCTTCTACCGGGAACTCAACACCCTCGGCTACCGCAAGGCCGACCTCATCACCCCCTGCAACCAGTACAACCGGCGCTGGGAGGAGCGCGGCGGCGCCCCCGCCGACCGCATCCGCACCGTCTACAACGGCGTCGACCCGCACGCCTTCCCCCTCGCCGGACCCGAACCCGCCGTGCCCACCCTCAGCTGGTGCGGCCGCATCGACCCCATCAAGGACCTGGAGACGCTCATCCGGGCGTACGCCATCGCCCGCGCCGAACTCCCCGACCTGCGACTGCGGTTGTTCGGCCCCGTCCCGGCCGGCAACGAGGACTACCGGACGAAGCTGGAGAAGCTCGCCGCCGAACTGGGCGTCACCGACGGCATCACCTACGAGGGCCGGGTCTCCGACGTGGCGAGCGCCTACGCGGCGGGCCACCTGGTGATGCTCTCCTCCATCAGCGAAGGGTTCCCCTTCTCCCTCATCGAAGCCATGTCGTGCGGCCGGGCCACCGTCTCCACCGACGTCGGCGGCGTACGGGAAGCGGTCGGCGACACCGGACGCGTGGTACCGCCCCGTGAGCCCGCCGTGATGGCCGAGGCCGTGCTCACCCTGCTGCGCGACCACGAGCGGCGCGCCGAACTGGGGCGGCGGGCCCGGCAGCGGGTCGTCGACCAGTTCACGCTGCGCCGCTCCGTCGACGGCTTCCGCCGCATCTACCTGGAACTGGCCGGACACCCCGAACCGGAGCCGGAGGTGGAGGAGACCCGCGACTGGACCCTCCAGCTGCGGATCACCGACCCGTGGCGCGACCTGGTGGCCACCGAGGACGACCTCGTCACCGAAGAGGCGGCCTGATGAGCGGCTCCCTGTGGCTCAAAGAGGAGTCCGCCGGACTCGACACCCTGCCCGTCGTCCCCCGCCGACGGCCCAGCTGGGCCGCCGCCGACCCCGTCGACGAGCTGACCACCCGGCTTCAGGACGTGATAGCGGCCGCCGTCCATCCCGACGAGATAGCCGCCATCCTCGAATCCGACGGGATGACGGACGACCACATAAGGCTCACCTACGGCCGGGAGGACTCCTTCGCCCTCGCCGAGGACCTCTACGCGCGCGTGGAGCGGCGTTTCCCCGAACCGGACGGCCCGCCCACCGACCCCTGGCACACCGGCATCGGCGGGTGCCTCCTGCGCGGCCTCGTCTTCGCCCTGCCCGGCCTCGCCTACGTACTCGGCGCCCCGCTCCTGGCCGGCCCGCCCGGTGTGCTCGGGCTGCCCGTCGGCACCGTCCCGCTGCTCGCCGGGGCGGTCACCGGCTGGGTGTGGAACCAGGCCCTGTCCCACCGCGCCTACTCCTGGCTCGGCCTGGGCGACCGCGCCGCCGCCGCGCGGACCCTGCTGCGCGGCGCCCCGGCCGGCGCCCTCATCGGCGCCCTGGTGGCCCTCGCGGCGGCGGCCGGGCCGGGGGAGTGGGGCGGCGCCGTGTTCGCGGCCGGTCAGGCGGTGTACCTGGGCGCCGCGACCGTGCTGCTGGTCCTCGACCGGGAGAAGGCGCTGCTCGGCGCCCTGGCGCCACTGATCGCCGGCACGCCCGCCGCCTACTGGCTGGATCTGCCCCACCCCGCCCGGGCGGCCCTGCTCGGCACCTCCCTGGCCCTGGCGATCGCCCTCGCCGGGCGCGAGCTGCTGCCCGGGACGGTGCCCACGGGCGAGCGGGGACGAGCCGCGCCCCGGCTCACCGCGTCGGTGCCGTACGGGCTGTTCGGGCTCGGTACCGGCGGGCTCGTCCTGTACGCCGCGATCGGCGACGTCGTGGCCGGCGGCGCCGGGGCATCCGCGGCGGGGGCCTCGGTGGCCGGGCCGACCGCCGTCGCCCTCACCCTGTCCATGGGGCCCGCCGAGTGGCTGCTGCACCGGTTCCGCAGCGAGAGCCTCGCGGGGCTGCGGGCCTCCACCAGCTCCCGCGCCTTCCGGCGCGCCACGGCCGCCACGCTCGCGCTGTGCCTCACCGTCTACCTGGCGGTGCTGCTCGCCCTCGCCGTGACCGGCACCCTGCTGTGGCCGGGCGCCCCGGACATCGGCGGAATCCGGCTCGCGTCACTGCTCCTGATCGGTACGGTGCTGTGGGCGGCCCTGCTGCTCCAGTCGTTCGGGGCGGTGCTCAGCGCGGCGGTGGTGTGCGGGGCGGCGGCCGGGGCGCAGACGGTGGTGCTGGTGACCGGGTCGGGCGACCCGAGGCCGGCCGGCGCGGCCGTCGCCGGGGCGGCCGCCGTGGTGCTGGCCGTGCTGGGCGGCGTCCTGCTCGGGCAGGCGACCGCACACCGTACGTAGAACGGACGAAGGAACGCGCACGTGGACCTGCTGGTGCCCTACTACGAGCATCCCGCCGCCCGCCCCGCCGAGTGGGACGCGATCATCGCCTCGGCGCCGCTGCTGTACGGGGTCGTCCTCAACCCCGCGAGCGGCGCCGGCCGGGCGCCCGACCCCGCGTTCGTGACCGTCGCCGACCGGCTGCGCGCGGCGGGCGTGTGCGTCCTCGGCTACACCGACACCGACTACGGCCGCCGCCCGCACGCCGACGTCCTCACCGACCTGGTCCGCCACCGCGACTGGTACGGCGCCGACGGCGCGTTCCTCGACCAGGTGCCCACCGAGCCCGAGGCCGCCCCGCACTACCGGCGCCTGGGCGTGGCGGCCCGCGCGGCCGGCGCAGCCACCGTGGTCCTCAACCACGGGGCCCAGCCCCACCCGGCCTACGACGAACTGGCCGAGCTGCTCGTCACGTTCGAAGGGCCCTGGGACACGTACCGCGACCTGGACCTGCCGGTCGCCGACCACCACTGCCACCTGGTGTACGCGGCCCCGGCGAGTGCTCGCCTTTCCAGCCGCGTGCAGTGCGCGGTCCCCGGTACCGGGGCACACCCCTGGGGAACCCTCCCGCACCCCCTGGAGTGCCCGTGAACCGCCGCCTCCCGCTCCTCCTCGCCGCCCTGGTGCTCGTGCTGGCCGGCTGCACCAGCACGTCCGACGACGAGCCGGGCCCACCGCGCACCGGCCGCTGGCAGCCCACCCCCGGTCAGGAGTGGCAGTGGCAGCTCAGCGGCCGCCTCGATCCGGCCGTGGACGTGCCGGTGTACGACATCGACGGCTTCGACCACCCGGCCTCCACCGTCGCCGACCTGCACCGGCGCGGCCGCAAGGTGATCTGCTACCTGTCCACCGGAGCGTGGGAGGACTGGCGCCCGGACGCCGGGAAGTTCCCGAAGTCCGTGATCGGGACGGGCAACGGCTGGAAGGGCGAGCGGTGGCTCGACATCCGCCGCACGGACGTCCTCGAACCGCTGATGGCCGCCCGCCTCGACATGTGCCGAGACAAGGGCTTCGACGCGGTCGAGCCCGACAACATGGACGGATACGCCAACCGCACCGGGTTCCCCCTGACGGCGGCCGACCAGCTCCGCTACAACCGCCTCATCGCCCGCCTCGCGCACGAGCGGGGACTGGCGGTGGGGCTCAAGAACGACCTGGACCAGATCCCCGAGCTACTGGGCGACTTCGACTTCGCGGTCAACGAGCAGTGCGCCGAGTACGACGAGTGCACCGCCCTCACCCCGTTCATCGAGGCGGGCAAAGCCGTCTTCCATGTGGAGTACGAGCTCGAGACGCGGGAGTTCTGCCCGGAGGCGAAACGACTGCGGACGAGCTCGATACTCAAGCGGTACGAGCTGGGTGCCTGGCGCGAGCCCTGCTGACCTACGACGGGCTGACGTTCTCGGCCTGCGGGCCCTTGGGTCCCTGGGTGACGTCGAACTGCACCTTCTGGCCCTCGTGGAGCTCCCGGTACCCGGTGGCGGCGATGGCCGAGTAGTGCACGAACACGTCGGGGCCGCCGCCGTCCTGCTCGATGAAACCGAAGCCCTTCTCCGGGTTGAACCACTTCACAGTGCCAGTAGCCATGATCGATCTCCTTCTTTCCTTCCCCCGCCGACTACCGGGACCGGCGCGGATCAAACCCCCTTCAGCCAAAAGTCAGGACAACGAGCGCCGTCGTCGCCGCCGTCTCCGCCACCGCGCCGAACACATCACCCGTCACCCCGCCGAAGCGGCGCACACAGCGGCCCAGCAGCAGCTGCGCCGCCCCCAGGGCGACCGCCACCGCCAGGACGTGCCGCAGCGCGCCGTAGGGGCCGCCCAGCGCGCCGCCCGCCCCGGCCGCGGCCACCAGCACCAGCACCGTCACCGCCAGTGCCGCCCCGATCGGGACCGTGCCCGCCACGACGGCCCCCAGCCCCTCCGGGCGGGCCGCCGGGACGGCGGTGCGGGAGGCGAGGGTGAGCGCCAGGCGGGCGACCGTGCCGGTGAGGACGGCGCCGGCCGTCCCGTACGCCCAGCCTTCCGCCGCGTACAGCGCATGCACCGCGGCCACCTGGGCGAACAGCACGAACAGCAGCGTGACGACCCCGAACGGCCCGATGTCCGACTGCTTCATGATCCGCAGCGCGTCCTCGGCGGGCTTGCCGCTGCCCAGCCCGTCCGCCGTGTCCGCGAGCCCGTCCAGGTGCAGACCGCGGGTCAGTACGGCGGGTACGGCCGCCGAGGCCACCGCGGCGAGCAGCGGGCCCGCGCCGAGCAGCCAGAGCAGGCCACCGGCGGCCGCCGCGGCGAGGCCCACCACCAGGCCGGCCAGCGGCGCCCACAGCATGCCGGCGCGGGCCGCCTCACGGTCCCAGCGGGTGACCCGCACGGGCAGCGCGGTGAGGGTGCCGAAGGCGAAACGTATGCCGTCGACGCTCGTACGGGCGCCCTTACGGGTGCGGGAAAGGGTCACCGCGCGCAGGGTAGTCGCTAGAACGCGCGATCCTGGAGCGGGTGGGATGGATCACTGGTTTTACCGCAACATCGTCGAACCGGGGAAGCTCCCGCTGCTCGTCGCCCTTGCCTCGTTCGTGCTGACCTTCCTGGTCACCCGGACCGTCACCCGGCTGATCCGGGCGGGCAAGGGGCCCTTCCGCAACGTCAGGCCCGGCGGGCTGCACATCCACCATGTGGTGCCCGGCGTCGTCCTCACCCTGATCGGTGGTTTCGGCGGGGTCGCGGTGGGGCGGCACGAGGCCGGGGCCATCGCCTGCGCGGTGCTCCTCGGGGCCGGCGCGGGTCTCGTCCTCGACGAGTTCGCGCTGATCCTCCACCTCGACGACGTCTACTGGAGCGAGCAGGGACGCAAGAGCGTGGAGGTCGTGGTCCTCACCACCGCGCTGCTCCTGCTGGTCCTCGGCGGCTTCTCGCCGTTCGGCGTCGACGAGGTCACCGCCGAGGAGCGGCAGGGCCGGGGCAGTTTCATCCTCACCCTCGTCCTGAACTTCCTCTTCGTGCTCATCGCGCTGTTCAAGGGCAAGTTCCGGATGGCGATCCTCGGCCTGTTCCTGTCGCCCGTCGCGATCTTCGGGGCGCTGCGCCTGGCCCGCCCCGGCTCCCTGTGGGCCCGCCGCTTCTACCGCAACCGGCCCGGGGCCCGGGCCAAGGCCGGGCTGCGGGCCTTCCACCACGACCGGCGCTGGGACAGGGCCAGGCGCCGCTTTCAGGACCTGATCGCCGGCGCCCCCGACCGCGTACTGCCCCTGCGCCACCCGCCGGACGACCGCCCGCCACCACCCCCTGCCGACGATCCGCCGTCACCGCCCGACCGGCGCTGACGCCACGATGCGGCGGCGCACACCACCAGCGCCGCCGCGATCGCCGCCAGGTGCTCCTTGCCCGCGAGGTTGCACTTCACCAGCACCTCGACCACCATCGCCACGACCACCAGGCCACCCGTGAGCCACGCCCGGTGGCGCCAGCACACGAAGACCGCGAGCCCGACGACCGCGGCCGACGGGCCGGTGTCCACGACCCTCGCGTCCGAGGCCGGCAGCCCCAGCCCCAGCGGCGCGTCCGGTCCGAGCGCGATGCCGAGCCGCGCGTACATCGTCCCGGCCAGCGTCGCCACATAGGCGATCAGCAGCGTACGCAGCCGGCCCAGACAGATCTCCGCGATGCCGAACACCAGCAGGATCTGCGCCAGCGCGCCCCACACCGGCAGGTCGAGCGCCGGGACGAACAACGACAGCGGCGTACGCAGCAACGCCACCCACAGCGGGTCCTCGGCCCGCACCGAGCCGATGCTCTGGACCAGCCCGTACCCCCAGGGCTGGTTCTGCACGACCTGGAACACCGCCGTCAGGCTCACCGCGCCGAGCGTCAGGGCGACCGCCCGCCACCCGCGCGCCACCAGAGCCGTCCGTACCGCCGTGTACAGCGCCCCCCACTCGCGGCGCGCGAACCGCCTCAACGCCGTCTGCCTTCCAGGTGCCGGTGCAACCGCTCGGGCAGGCCGGGCGCCACCCGGAACCCTTCCGCGCGGCTCGCGGCCGGGCCGATGCGCAGCAGGTCGGAACTCTTCTCGAAGAGCATGAATCGCGGCTCCCAGATCGGTCGGTACGTGGCGTTGGCGCGCTACAGCGACTCGATCTGCCACCAGCGGGAGAAGAAGCTCAGCAGGGAGCGCCCAGTCGCGGCACGGGGCCCGCCCCGGGCTTCGCGCCACGTTCGAAGACCGACCTGGCCATCGCGAAGTTCAGTGACACCCGCGTGATCCCGATCTCTCCGCCCGCGGGAGCAGCTCGGTGAGCGTGACCTCCATCCGGCCGCTCCGGCGTCCCGGCCACGGCGCCCGTCGGGATGGCGGAACCCCTGCATGCCGTCGGCGTCGGCGCACCCCAAAGCCACGCACCGCCCGTCGGCCGGGTCGCCGAGCCGATGAGGCATCACGCGACACGGCGGGTCCGCCGGTACGGCGGCCGTACCGGCGTGCCTCAGTCCTCTTCCGCCGACTGCTGCTCGGGCAGGACCTTCCCGGCCGGCTTCTCCGGCAGTTCGGCCGCGAACGCCGCCGCCGCCTGTACGAGGGGAAGCGCCAGCAGTGCCCCGGTTCCTTCCCCCACGGTGACGCCGTGGTCGAGCAGCGGGTCGAGCGCCATCCGGTCCAGCGCCTTCGCCTGCGCCGGCTCACCGCTCACCTGACCCGCCAGCCACCAGTCCGGCGCCCGGAACGCCGCACGCTGCGCCACCAGGGCGCACGCCGCCGACACCACGCCGTCCAGGATCACCGGCATCCGCCGTACCGCGCTCTGCAACAGGAACCCGGTCGTCGCCGCCAGGTCCGCCCCGCCGACCGCCGCCAGCAGCTCCAGCTGGTCCCCGAGGACCGGCCGCGCGCGGCGCAGCGCGTCGCGGATCGCCGCGCACTTGCGCATCCACGCCAGGTCGTCGATCCCGGCACCGCCCCGGCCGGTCACCACCGAGGCGTCCGTCCCGCACAGCGCGGCGATCAGCGTGGCGGCCGGTGTCGTACCGCCGACGCTGAGGTCACCGAGCACGACCAGGTCGGTGCCCGAGTCGGCCTCCTCGTCGGCGATCGCCATCCCGAGGCGTACGGCCTGCTCGGCCTCCTCCGGGGTCAGGGCGTCCTCGACGTCGATACGGCCACTGCCGCGCCGCACCCGGTGGCGCACCACGTCGGCGGGCAGCAGCTCCGGATCGCAGTCCACCCCGGCGTCGACGACGCGCACCGGAACGTTCATCCGCCGTGCCAGCACCGCCACCGGGCTCACCCCGTCCAGCACGGCACGCACCAGCTCGTGCGTGCCGCCGGCGGGCCGCCCGGACACGTCCAGCTCCGCCACCCCGTGGTCGCCGGCGAACAGCACCACGCGTGGCTGCTCGACGGGCCGCACCGGAACGGCCCCCTGCGCGGCCGACAGCCACTCGCCCAACTCGTCGAGACGCCCGAGCGCACCGGGCGGCACGGAGAGGCGCTCGCGGCGTTCCTCGGCGTCCCGCCGCGTACCGCCGTCGGGGCGCTCGATCAGATCGGAGAAGTCGTCGAGATTCAGCCTGCTCATTCGAGGAACAGTACAGGCGCCGCCCCCGCCGTGGCCGTGGGCCCGAGGCCCTCAACCGCGCAGCACGAGGGCCTGCCCGGCGACCACCAGCAGGACGTGCTCGCACTCGTCGGCGAACGCCGCGTTCAGCCGCCCCAGCTCGTCACGGAACCGCCTGCTTCCGGCGTCCCCGGGCACGATCCCCGCCCCCACCTCGTTGGTCACCGCGACGACCGTGCGGGAGGTGCCGCGCACGGCCGCGATCAGCTCCGCCACCCGCTCGCGCAGCTCCCGCTCCCCGCTCCTGGCCCAGGTGCCGTCGTCCCAGGCGCCGACCCGGTCCATCGCGTCGGTCAGCCACAGCGACAGGCAGTCGATCAGCAGGGGCGGCCCGTCCTGGGCCAGCAGGGGCGCCAGTTCGCACGTCTCCTCCGTACGCCACGACCCGGGCCGCCGGTCGCGGTGGGCGGTCACCCGGGCCGCCCACTCGGTGTCACCGTCCCGGGTGCCGCCCGTCGCGACGTACACCACCTCGGGGAACGCCTCCAGGCGCCGCTCGGCCTCCAGCGACTTGCCCGACCGTGCCCCGCCGGTCACCAGCGTGCGCCGGGGGACGTCGGGCACCTCGTGGTACTCGCCCACGATCAGCGTCGTCCCGTCCGGCACCGCCCGCGCCCCCGCGGCCGCCAGGCGCCGGTCCAGCTCCCGGCCGGACGGTACGTCGTGGTCCAGGTGCACCGCGATCAGGTCCGTGGCGGGCCCGACGCCCCCGGCGGCCCGCAGCCGGGCCGGCCCGTCCGGGCGGGCGACGACATCGGCGACCACCATGTCGTAGGGCCGCCGCAGCTCGGCCACCCCGGCCGGGGCGCCGCCCGGCGGCAGGTACAGCAGACGCAGTCCCTCCGGCGACGTCACCTCGTACCCGGTGCCGGGCGAGTCCATGGGCACCGCCCGGACCCGGTGCCCACTGATCAGCGTCAGCTCCCGCCCGTCCGGTACCCGCCCCGCCGCCGGCAGCCCGACGGGCAGCTCCAGGGCCGGCCCGTCGTGCGGATGGGTGAGCAGGACCTGCCGTACGCCGGCCAGGGATTGCCCCGCCCGCGCGGCGGCCAGTGCGGCCCCGGGGGTCAGGTCGAGCAGCAGCGCACCGTCCACGAGCAGCGCGGTGGCGGCGCGCGCCCGGGTGCCGCGGGCGCTGGCGCACGCGGCGCAGGGGCAGTCGGGGCGGGGCAGCCCCTCGGGGGCGCCGGTACCGAGCAGAGTCACTTCCACGGGACGATCCTCCCGCGTCCCCGCGCGGGGTGCGCGCCCGGCTACGCTGCGGGCAGGAAACCGATCATCTGGAGGCCCACATGGCATGGACGTGGCGGTTCGAGCGGTCCGACGGCACGGAGGTCCAGCCGGCGGTCGAGCCGGAGGAGTTCACCACCCAGGGCGACGCGGAATCGTGGGTCGGCGAGAACTGGAAGGACCTCAAGGACGGCGGCGCCGACCAGGTCGTCCTCTTCGAGGACGACACGAAGATCTACGGTCCGATGAGCCTCCACGCGGAAGACGCGGCTCAGGGCTGACCCCCCGACGGGGCCGGCGCCCACCACCGGCCCCGTCCCGCCCCCTGCGGGCGCCGTTCGGAGGGGGCGGCGTCAGATCTCGCCCAGCGTGACCCGTGCCGTCGCCGAGCGGCCGCCGCGGGTGTACGTCACGGTGACCTGGTCGCCCGGTTTCGCCGATGCCAGCGCCTCCAGCAGGGACGTCATCGTGGTGATCCGGGCGTCGTCCAGCTTGGTGATGATGTCGCCCGGCCTCAGGCCCGCGTCCGCCGCGGCGCCGCCCCGGGAGACCTCGACGATGGCGACGCCGCCCGGCTGGTAGTCGTCGGTCAGGACGGTTCGGCCGGTGATGTTCAGGGCCGCCCGGCCCGAGTCGGTGACCCGGCCCGTCCGGACGATCTGGTCGGCGACCGTCCGCACCATCGAGGCGGGGATCGCGAAGCCGATGCCCGGCGCCGCGCTGCCGCCCAGCTCCGGGTCCGCCGCCGCCAGCGTCGGGATGCCGATGACCTCGCTGTCCAGGTTGACCAGCGCGCCACCACTGTTGCCCGGGTTGATCGCCGCCGACGTCTGGACCATGTTGCCGATCGTCGCGCCCGTCCCGCCGCCCGTCCGGCTCTCGCTGACGGTCCGTCCGGTCGCGGACACGATGCCCTGGGTGACGCTGCCGGACAGGCCGAGCGGTGAGCCCATGGCCAGCACGATCTGGCCGACCTCCACCTTGGACGAGTCGCCGAACGTGGCCGGCTTCAGCCCGTCGGGGCGTCGGTCGAGCTTGATGACGGCGAGGTCCTGCTCCGGATAGCTGGAGACCAGCTTGGCGGTCAGGGTCTCCTCGCCCGTCGCCACGGTGACCTCGAACCTCTTCTCCCTGCCGACGACGTGCGCGTTGGTGACGATGTGCCCCTGCTCGTCGTAGACGACACCGGAGCCCAGCCCCGCCCGTGCCTCGATCTGCACGACCGACGGGAGGACGTCCCTGATCGCGTTCCGGTAGTCGTCCTCCAGCTCGGCCGCCCGGGCGGCCTCGGGCGCCGCGGCACGGGCCGTCGCCGCCCGGGGCTCGGCCGCGGCCCTGCCCGTGGGCGGCGAACCGGCCGAACAGCCGCCCACCAGGGCGGCCGCGCAGACCACGGAGGTCAGGGGCGCGAGCACACGAAGGGCATCCATGTCCGGAGTATCCCTTTCGCCCCGCCCGTACGGCGCCTGCTGCACACCCGATCAGGGGGTCACCCCGCGGTCGCCGCCGTGAGGAACTGGGTCGCCGCCAGCTCCCCGTACAGGGGATCGGCCGCCACCAGCTCCGCATGGGTGCCCACCGCCCGTACCCGCCCCGCCTCCATGACGACGATCCGGTCCGCGAGCGTCACGGTCGACAGCCGGTGCGCCACCACCAGGACCGTCACCTCCCGCGCGGCCTCCGCCACCACGTCCCGCAGCGCCAGCGGGTGGCGATCTCGGCGACCGCCTCCTGGGAGCGCCGTATGGCCGTGAGATCTGCGGCATCACCAGCGCCATGGCGCCGCCGATCAGGACGATCACGCCCAGCGTTACGCAGAGCAGCACCACGTCCATCACGGCCATCATCACCAGGGTGGCCAGGAACGCCAGGCCACCCGTCACGGCCGAGACGATCGAGTCGGTCGTCACCGCCCGCAGCAGGGTCGTGTCGGAGGTGATCCGGGACATCAGGTCACCCGGCTGGGTCCGCTCCACCTCCGGCAGCCGCAGCCGCAGCAGCCGGCCGATCAAGGTGCGGCGGGCGGCGAGCACGACGGACTCGGCGGTGCGCTCCCGTACGTACGCGCCCACCGACTCGATCGCCGTGCCCACCAGGACCAGCGCGGTGAGGACGATCAGGACCTGGCCGATCGGCTCGTCCTGGCCGAGGCGCTCCACCAGCGCCTTGGCGGCGAGCGGCTGGAGGATGCCGGTGCCCGCGCCGATCAGGGCCAGGAAGGTGCCGACCGCGACGGTCCAGCGGTGCGGGCGGAAATGCCGGTGCAGGGCCCGCCAGGTCTCGCGGGCGGGCGGCTTGGGCGGGTTGTCCGTTCCGTAATGCTCCCGTCACTCACGCCGGAGGAAGACGCGAGAACCCCCCGATCACCTGACCGCCGGCCCCGGCCTTCAGCCCCGTACCCCGCACAGGTGCAGCAGCGCCGCCACCCGGCGGTAGGGCTCCGTGCGCCCGGCCCGGTCCTCCGCCGCGAGCAGCCGCTCCAGCTCCTCCGCGGCGGGCAGCCCCTCCTCGTTCGGTACCAGGTCGGTGAAGACCCGCACCCCGTACCAGGCCTGGAGCGGCGCCGCGATACCCGCGAGCGTCGCCGTCAGCGTCTCCAGCCGGTCGGCCCGCACCGGCAGCCCCAGCCGGGATGGGGGTGCCCCCTGCTCGAGCGAAACCGAGAGCTTGGGGGAGTAGGTGTCCGACTCGAACGCCGCCAGCGCCCCCGACCAGTCCCCGGTCAGCCCCGGCCGCATGGCCAGCGCGTCCGCGTTCCGTACGAGCAGCGACAGCAGACCGCCCGGCGCGAGCATCCGGGCGAGCCCCGCCAGCATGGCGTCCGGCTCCTCCACGTACATCAGCACGCCGTGGCAGAGCACCACGTCGAAGCTGCCCGGCAGGAAGTGCACGCCGGTCTCCCGGCCGTCCCCCTCGATCAGCCGGACCCGCTCGCGGATGCCGGCGGGCTCTGACGCCAGTGCCTCGCGGGCCACTTTCAGCATCTCGGGGTCGGACTCCAGGCCCGTGATGGTGTGCCCGGCGCGCGCCAGGCGCAGTGCCTGTGTGCCCTGGCCCATGCCGACGTCGAGGATCCTCAGCCGCTGCCCCACGGGGTAGCGGGCGGCTATCTGCTCGTCCAGCTGGCGTGCGACGAGTTCCTGGCGGACCGTGTTGCGCAGTCCGCCGAGCCCGTCCAGCCAGTCACCCGATGCGCCTCCGAAACCGGAGACGAGGGTGCTCAGGGCCGCTCTCCGCGCTTGACCTGCGGCTTGGGCAGCCGCAGCCGGCGCAGCTGGAGCGTCCGCATCAGGCCGTAGGCCACGGCGCCGCGCTTCGGCTCGTTCGGGAAGCGGGTGTTCAGCTGCTTCTTCAGCCGCAGCCAGATGCCGATCGAGTCCACGATGATCAGGGCGATCACCGCGAGCCACAGCAGCAGGGAGATGTTCTTCAGCTGGGTGCTGGGCAGGCTGGACAGCACCAGGATCACGACCGCCAGCGGCAGGAAGAACTCGGCGACGCAGAAGCGCGAGTCCACGAAGTCGCGGACGAAGCGGCGGACCGGACCCTTGTCGCGGGCCGGCAGATAACGCTCGTCGCCACTGGCGAGCGCCTGGCGCTGCCTGGCCAGGTCCGCGCGGCGGGCCTCGCGCTGGCGACGCATGGCCTCCTTGCGGTCGGTCGGCACGGTCTGGGCACGGCGACGCTGGGTCTGGGCCTCACTCCGCTTCGGGGTCGGGCGGCCCTTGGGGGCCTGGGGGTCGCGGGGCTGCTTGGAGAGGTCCGCCGTCACCTTGTCGGTGGGGGCCTTCTCATCCTTCGAACGGCTACGGAACACAAAGCCCAAGGGTACGGGGTGCGCCGCATGGACCCCACCCCCGCGGGGAACGATCCGGCAACAGCCTGCGTCCCTCCCTCAGAGGATCCCTACTCCTTGCGCCGGATCCGGGCCGCGCGCAGTCGTCCTTGGGGATGAGCGCATCCGCGCCCGAACAGTGCGGTAATGGATGTGGGGCCCGTACTGTGGGTTCTGTTGGAGTGCTGCAGCCGAAGTCCGTCAGAAGGGGGCGCGCGAAGCCCATGAGCGGTGTCATGAAGCGTATGGGGATGATCTTCCGCGCGAAGGCAAACAAGGCCCTCGACCGGGCCGAGGATCCGCGCGAGACCCTCGATTACTCGTACCAGAAGCAGCTGGAGCTGCTCCAGAAGGTGCGCCGCGGCGTCGCCGACGTGGCGACCTCGCGCAAGCGCCTGGAGCTGCAGCTGAACCAGCTCCAGAGCCAGTCGACCAAGCTGGAGGACCAGGGCCGCAAGGCGCTCGCGCTGGGCCGGGAGGACCTCGCCCGCGAGGCACTGTCCCGCCGGGCCGCGCTGCAGCAGCAGGTGACGGACCTGGAGACCCAGCATCAGACCCTCCAGGGCGAGGAGGAGAAGCTCACGCTCGCCGCGCAGCGCCTCCAGGCCAAGGTCGACGCCTTCCGCACGAAGAAGGAGACCATCAAGGCCACGTACACCGCCGCCCAGGCGCAGACCCGGATCGCCGAGTCGTTCTCGGGCATCTCGGAGGAGATGAGCGACGTCGGCGTCGCCATCCAGCGTGCCGAGGACAAGACCGCGCAGCTCCAGGCGCGGGCGGGTGCGATCGACGAGCTGCTGGCGTCCGGGGCGCTGGACGACCAGTCGGGCCTCCAGAAGGACGACATCCAGGCCGAGCTGGACCGCCTGTCGGGCGGTACGGACGTCGAGCTGGAGCTCCAGCGCATGAAGGCCGAGCTGGCCGGCGGCACCACCCCGCAGCAGGCCCTCGAGGGCGGCACGGGGACCCCGCAGGACCAGGCCCAGCAGCAGTCGCAGTCACAGACCCGGTTCGACAAGAGCTAAGGACGGCGCGTCATGATCGTCAGGATCATGGGGGAGGGCCAGGTGAAGCTGGCGGACAGCCACTTCGCCGAGCTCAACAAGCTGGACGACGAGCTGCTCGCGGAGATGGAGGGCGGCGACGGCGAAGGCTTCCGCCGCACGCTCCACGCCCTGCTGGACACGGTTCGCCAGCTGGGCGAGCCCCTGCCGGACGACGCGCTCGAACCCTCCGAACTGATCCTTCCGGCACCGGACGCGACGCTGGAAGAGGTCCGCGAGATGCTCTCCGACGACGGCCTCATCCCCGGCTGACACCCGGACCGACGCCTCCGCCCCGGCCGCGCCGGGCAACTGCCCGCGCCCGCCTCCAACACCCTTCTGTGCCCCGCTCCGCACCCCCGGGAGCGGGGCGCAGCGTTTTCCGGCCCGACGGACACCGTCCCCGCCTGCCCGGCGCCGGCCCCGCCCCGCCGGCCCGGCGACCCGGGTCGGCGCACCCGGCACCCGCCCCGACCGCCCGACGCCGCCCGGCCACCCCGGCGCCCGCCCCGACCGACGCCGGCCCGGCGACCCGGGTCGGCGCACCCGGCCACCCGGCCACCCGGCCACCCGGCACCATCCGGCCACCCGGCGGCGCGGGTCGCCCGCGCGCGGGGTCGCCCGCGGTGCGCATGCCGTCAGGGCCGATGGCCGGGAACCATGGGCCGGGGCAAGCCGTACCGTTGCCTCCTGTGACCACCCTCGGAGAACGGCTCGCGCGCGGGCGGGGCTGGATGCGGGAGCATCCCCTCGCGCTCGACGGCGCCCTGGCCCTCGGCGTGCTCGTGTGCATGGTCGCCGGTTCGTTCGTCGACCGGCACGGCGGGCCGCACGGCGGGCCCGACTTCGGGGGGCGTACCCCCGATGCGGGCAGCGTGCTGCTCATGCTCGCCGGGGCCGCGGCCCTGGTCATGCGGCGCCGCACACCGCTGGGCGTCCTGCTGGTCACCGGCTCGGTCACGCTCATGGAGCACGTCGCCGAGGATCCGCCCGCCCCGGTCGCCATGAGCGCCGTCGTCGCGCTCTACACCGTCGCCTCGCGCACCGACCGCCCCACCACCTGGCGGGTCGGTCCGCTGACGATGACGGTACTGACGGGCGCCGCGATGCTGTTCGGCTCCGCGCCGTGGTACAGCCAGGAGAACCTGGGCGTCTTCGCGTGGACCGGCATGGCCGCGGCCGCCGGCGACGCCGTCCGCAGTCGCCGCGCCGTCGTCGACGCCATCCGCGAGCGCGCCGAACGCGCCGAGCGCACCCGCGAGGAGGAGGCCCGCCGCCGGGTCGCCGAGGAGCGGCTGCGCATCGCCCGGGACCTGCACGACGTCGTCGCCCACCACATCGCGCTGGTCAACGTCCAGGCCGGCGTCGCCGCCCATGTCATGGACAAACGCCCCGACCAGGCCAAGGAAGCCCTCGCACACGTCCGCGAGGCCAGCCGCTCCGCCCTCAACGAGCTGCGCGCCACCGTCGGCCTGCTCCGCCAGTCCGGCGACCCCGAGGCGCCCACCGAACCGGCTCCCGGCCTCGCCGTCCTCGACGAGTTGCTGGACACCTTCCGCAACGCCGGCCTCCCGGTCGAGCTGGCCCGCACCGACCAGGGCACCGAACTCCCGGCGGCCGTCGACCTCGCCGCGTACCGGATCATCCAGGAGGCGCTGACGAACGTACGGAAGCACGCCGGGCCGGACGCCAGGGCAGAGGTGAGCGTGGTCCGGGTCGGCCGCACCGTCGAGGTGACGGTCCTCGACAACGGCGTACCCACCGAGAAGACGGCCGACAGCGGCGGCCACGGCCTCATCGGGATGCGCGAGCGCGTCACCGCCCTCGGCGGCGCCCTCACCGCGGGCCCCCGCTACGGAGACGGCTTCCGCGTCCAGGCGATACTTCCCGTCACGGCACGTACAGGGGAGGCCACATGACCATCAGGGTGCTGCTCGCCGACGACCAGGCACTGCTGCGCAGCGCGTTCAAGGTGCTCGTGGACTCCGAGCCGGACATGGAGGTCGTCGGGGAGGCGGCGGACGGCGCCGAGGCCGTCGCGCTCGCCCGCTCGCAGCGGGCCGACGTCGTGCTGATGGACATCCGCATGCCCGGTACGGACGGCCTCGCCGCCACCCGCCTGATCAGCGCGGACCCGGACCTCGCGGGTGTACGCGTCGTCATGCTGACCACCTTCGAGGTGGACGAGTACGTGGTGCAGTCGCTGCGCGCCGGGGCCTCCGGCTTCCTGGGCAAGGGCGCGGAACCGGACGAGCTGCTGAACGCCATCAGGATCGCCGCCGCCGGTGAGGCCCTGCTGTCGCCCGTCGCCACCAAGGGGCTGATCGCCACGTTCCTCGCCCAAGGCGGCAACGCGGACGCCGCCCGGCCGGACGGGGAGGGCTACTCGGAGCGGCTTGACGCCCTCACCGTACGGGAACGGGAGGTCCTCGTCCTCGTCGCCGGCGGCCACTCCAACGACGAGATCGCCGAACGGCTGGAGGTCAGTCCGCTCACCATCAAGACCCACGTCAACCGGGCCATGGCCAAGCTCGGCGCCCGCGACCGGGCCCAACTGGTCGTCACGGCCTACGAGTCAGGGCTGGTACGCCCCAGGGCGGAGTGACCGAGTACTCCATCCGGTGTATGCCCGCCATAAGCAAACGGGACCTGGGGCCGACGGAACCCTCCCCTCCGTGGCTGATCGTATGAATACCTGCCGATCCGCCACAGAAGAGAGACCCCATGTCCTGGCTGTCCAGATTCAGCCTCGCACAACGGGCCCTGATAGGGCTGATGTCCATCGTGGCGATCGTCTTCGGGGCGATCGCCATCCCGCAGCTCAAGCAACAGCTGCTGCCCTCCATCGAACTGCCGATGGTGTCGGTTCTCGCCCCGTACCAGGGCGCGTCCCCCGACGTGGTCGAGAAGCAGGTCGTCGAACCGCTCGAGAGCACCATCAAGGCGGTCGACGGCATCAAGGGCGTCACCTCCACCGCCAGTGAGGGCAACGCGCTCATCATGGCCACCTTCGACTACGGCGACGAGGACACCAAGCAACTCGTCGCCGACGTCCAGCAGGCCGTCAACCGCGCCCGCGCACAGCTGCCCGAGGACGTCGACCCGCAGGTCGTCGCCGGTTCGACCGACGACATCCCGACCGTCGTCCTCGCCGTCACGTCCACCAGGGACCAGCAGGCGCTCGCCGACCAGCTGGAGCGGACCGTCGTCCCGGCCCTGGAGGACATCGACGGCGTCGGCCAGGTGTCGATCGACGGTGTGCAGGACCTCCAGGTCTCCGTCACGCCCGACGACCGGAAGCTCGCCGCGGCGGGTCTGAACCCCATGACCCTGTCCGAGGCCCTGAAGGCGGGCGGCGCGACCGTCCCGGCCGGCTCCTTCTCCGAGGCGGGCAAGAGCCGCACGGTCCAGGTCGGCGGTGGCTTCTCCTCGCTGAAGCAGATCGAGGACCTCTCGATCAAGCCCGAGAAGGGCGACGCGGTACGCCTCGGCGACATCGCCACCGTGAAGCAGGAGGAGTCCCGGCGGGTCTCCCTCACCCGTACGAACGGCAAGCCCAGCCTCGCCGTCATGGCCACCATGGACAACGACGGCAGCGCCGTCGCCATCTCGGAAGCGGTCCGGAAGAAGCTCCCGGACCTGCGCGAGGACCTCGGTTCCGGCGCCGAGCTGACCGTCGTCTCCGACCAGGGCCCGGCGGTCTCCAAGTCCATCTCCGGTCTGACCACCGAAGGCGCCCTCGGACTCCTCTTCGCCGTCCTCGTCATCCTGGTCTTCCTGGCCTCCCTCCGCTCCACCCTGGTCACCGCGGTCTCCATCCCGCTCTCCGTGGTCCTCGCCCTGATCGTCCTGTGGACCCGCGACCTGTCGCTCAACATGCTCACCCTGGGCGCGCTCACCATCGCGATCGGCCGGGTCGTCGACGACTCGATCGTGGTCCTGGAGAACATCAAGCGGCACCTCGGCTACGGCGAGGAGCGCCAGGCGGCGATCCTCACGGCGGTACGCGAAGTGGCCGACGCGGTCACCTCCTCCACCCTCACCACCGTGGCGGTCTTCCTCCCCATCGGTCTGGTCGGCGGCATGGTGGGCGAGCTGTTCGGCTCGTTCTCCCTCACGGTCACCGCCGCCCTGCTCGCCTCCCTCCTCGTCTCCCTCACTGTCGTACCGGTCCTGTCGTACTGGTTCCTCCGGGCCCCCAAGGGCACGTCGGCGGACCCGGACGAGGCCCGCCGCAAGGCGGAGGAGAAGGAGAGCCGCAGCGTCCTCCAGCGCATGTACGTCCCCGTCCTGCGCTTCGCCACCCGGCGCCGCCTCACCAGCGTCGCCCTCGCGATCGTCGTCCTCGTGGGCGCCTTCGGCATGGCCCCGCTGCTGAAGACCAACTTCTTCGACCAGGGCGAGCAGGAGATCCTGTCCATCAAGCAGGAGCTGCCGGCCGGCACCAGCCTGGAGGCGGCGGACGCCGCGGCGAAGAAGGTCGAGAAGGTCCTCGCCTCGGTCGACGAGGTCAAGGACTACCAGGTCACCGTCGGTTCGTCCGGCTTCATGGCGGCCTTCGGCGGCGGTACGGGCGCCAACCAGGCCTCGTACCAGGTCACGCTCACGGACGCCGCCTCGTACGGGAAGGCCCGTGACCGCATCGACGCCGAGCTCGGCAAGCTCGACGGCATCGGCGACACGACCATCGCGGCCGGTGACGGATTCGGCAACCAGGACCTGAGCGTCGTGGTGAAGGCGTCCGACGCGACCACCCTCAAGCGGGCCTCCGAGCAGGTACGCGCGGAGGTCGCCGAGCTCAAGGACGTCATCGACGTCCAGAGCGACCTGTCGCAGTCCGTCCCGCGCATCTCGGTCCAGGCGGGCCCCAAGGCGGCCGAGGCGGGCTTCACCGACGCCGCCCTCGGCATGGCGGTCGCCCAGGCCGTACGCGGCACCCCGGCCGGCAAGGCGATCCTGGACGACACCGAGCGCGAGGTGATGATCACCTCCGCAAGGCCCGCCAGGACACTGACCGACCTCAAGGCACTCCCGCTCGGCCCGGCGAAGCTCGGCGACATCGCCGAGGTGAAGCTGGTCCCCGGTCCGGTCTCGATGACCCGCATCGACGGTTCGCGCGCGGCGACCATCACGGCGAAGCCGACCGGTGACAACACGGGCGCGGTCAGCAGCGCGCTCCAGTCGAAGATCAACGCGCTGGACCTCCCCGACGGAGCCACCGCGTCCATCGGCGGCGTCTCCGAGGACCAGGACGAGGCCTTCGCGAACCTGGGCCTGGCGATGCTGGCGGCGATCGCGATCGTCTTCATGCTCCTGGTCGCCACGTTCCGCTCGCTGGTCCAGCCGCTCATCCTCCTGGTCTCCATCCCCTTCGCTGCCACGGGGGCCATCGGCCTCCTGGTGGCCACAGGAACAGCGATGGGCGTCCCGGCGATGATCGGCATGCTGATGCTGATCGGCATCGTGGTCACCAACGCGATCGTGCTGATCGACCTGATCAACCAGTACCGGGCCCAGGGCCTGGGGGTCGTCGAATCGGTCATCGAGGGCGGTCGCCACCGCCTCCGCCCGATCCTGATGACGGCCCTGGCGACGATCTTCGCCCTGCTCCCCATGGCCCTGGGCATCACGGGCGAGGGCGGCTTCATCGCCCAGCCGCTCGCGGTCGTGGTGATCGGCGGCCTGGTGACCTCGACCCTGCTCACCCTGCTCCTGGTCCCGACGCTCTACGCGATGGTGGAACTCCGCAAGGAGCGCCGCCGCGCCAAGCGCGAGGCCAAGCGCGCGGCGAAGTCGGCGCCCGCCGAGGAGAGGGCCCCGGCCCCTGCCAACGCGTAACGCCCGCGCGGTCCGGCCACGCACGACCCCGCACCCGGCGTCCGGCCGGGGCGGGGCCGTGCAGGGTCGTCCCGCAGAGGCCGGTGGCGCCGGAAGGGCTCCCTGCCGCCGAGACCCGAGGCCGCCGGCCTCGAGGAGGCGAGCCCGGAGGGGCCACGCCCCCCCATCCACGGCCCCCGTCCCGCACGCAGGGGCCCGCGCCGCACCCGCGGCCCCCTCCCGCACCACACGCCGCACCCAGGGCCGTCTCGCACCCACCGGCGTCCGAGCCCAACGCCCGAGGGGCGCCCCGCAGCCGGCGGGGCGCCCCTCGGGCGTACACGTACGAGAAGAACTACGGCAGCGCCAGCATCCGCTCCAGCGCCAGCTTGGCGAAGCTCTCCGTCTCGCGGTCGACCTGGATCTGGTTGACCAGGTTGCCCTCGGCGAGCGACTCCAGCGCCCACACCAGGTGCGGCAGGTCGATGCGGTTCATGGTCGAGCAGAAGCAGACCGTCTTGTCGAGGAAGACGATCTCCTTGCCCTCGCTGGCGAAACGGTTCGCCAGACGCTGGACCAGGTTCAGCTCCGTACCGATCGCCCACTTCGAGCCGGCCGGGGCCGCCTCCAGGGTCTTGATGATGTACTCGGTCGAGCCGACGTAGTCCGCCGCTGCCACGACCTCGTGCTTGCACTCCGGGTGGACCAGCACGTTCACGCCCGGGATCCGCTCCCGCACGTCGTTGACCGAGTCCAGCGAGAAACGCCCGTGCACGGAGCAGTGGCCCCGCCACAGGATCATCTTGGCGCCGCGCAGCTCCTCCGCCGTCAGCCCGCCGTTCGGCTTGTGCGGGTTGTAGAGGACGCAGTCCTCCAGCGACATGCCCATGTCCCGGACGGCGGTGTTGCGGCCCAGGTGCTGGTCAGGCAGGAACAGAACCTTCTCGCCCTGCTCGAAGGCCCAGTCCAGCGCGCGCTTGGCGTTGGACGAGGTGCAGATCGTGCCACCGTGCTTGCCGGTGAAGGCCTTGATGTCGGCGGAGGAGTTCATGTACGAGACGGGGACCGTCACGTCCGCGATGCCCGCCTCCGTCAGCACGTCCCAGCACTCCGCGACCTGCTCGGCCGTCGCCATGTCGGCCATCGAGCACCCGGCCGCCAGGTCCGGCAGCACGACCTTCTGGTCGTCCGTGGTCAGGATGTCCGCCGACTCGGCCATGAAGTGCACGCCGCAGAAGACGATGTACTCGGCCTCCGGCCGCGCCGCCGCGTCCCGGGCGAGCTTGAAGGAGTCGCCGGTGACGTCCGCGAACTGGATGACCTCGTCGCGCTGGTAGTGGTGCCCCAGGACGAAGACCTTGTTCCCGAGCTTCTCCTTGGCCGCGCGGGCGCGCTCGACCAGGTCCGGGTCGGAGGGCGAGGGGAGGTCGCCGGGGCACTCCACTCCCCGCTCGCTCTTGGGGTCGGCCTCGCGGCCGAGGAGCAGCAGGGCGAGGGGCGACGGCTGGACGTCCAGGGGCTGGGCGGTGGTCACGTCACGCACCCTTTCTTTTCTGCGGAGAGCCTTTTCGTCTAAATGACGTTATCTATCATAACCGGTTCACGTCACTTTGACGATGGCCATAGTGTCGATGTGACACATCCCCCCTCCACAGGCCGGTGCTTGCCCGGAGCCCGGTGTGCGAGCATGAAAGGGAAAGACAAGCGCTGTGCCCGGAATGAATCCGCGGCCCCGCCGGTTGCAACCGGTCGGCAAGCAGTCTCCGTACAACCCGGGAGAGAAGCAGATGTCCGTATCGGACGAGAAGACCACTGTCAGCGACGGCATCCTCCTGTCGGACGCCGCCGCGGCCAAGGTCAAGGCCCTGCTCGACCAGGAAGGCCGCGACGACCTGGCACTGCGCGTCGCGGTTCAGCCCGGTGGCTGCTCGGGCCTGCGTTACCAGCTCTTCTTCGACGAGCGTTCGCTCGACGGTGACGTCGTCAAGGACTTCAACGGCGTCAAGGTCGTCACCGACCGCATGAGCGCCCCGTACCTGGGCGGCGCCTCCATCGACTTCGTCGACACGATCGAGAAGCAGGGCTTCACCATCGACAACCCCAACGCCACCGGCTCCTGCGCCTGCGGTGACTCCTTCAGCTGAGGAAGCCTCACCCCACGGCTGGAAACGCAAGGCGGCGGCCCCGGACCATCCCCGGGGCCGCCGCCTTTTCCGCGTCCGGCGTCCGCGTCCGGCGTCCGCGTCCGGCGTCCGCGTCCGGCGTCCGCACCCGCGTCCAGGTGGCCTACCTCCGCGGCACGCCCTCACCGCTCGCCGCGTCCACGACCTGCCGGTCGCCCAGCGGCTGGTCCAGCGTCACCGTGCCGGTCAGCTCCTTCGCAATCAGGATGCAGACCCGGCCCGGCTCGATCGGCGTCTCGACCACCTTCAGCTTCACCTGTGTGCCGCTCTCCTCGGCCTTGACGGTGTACTTGCTGCACACCCCGCCCCAGAAGCGCGCCGTCAGGATCTTCCCGTCCTGGCTGTACGACTCGACCTGCCGCGGCGCCTTCCCGGTTCCCGGTGTTCCCGGCGTCCCCGACGGCTCCGGAACGGATGTCGCCGGAGGGGGCGCGGGCACCAGGTGCTTGGGCGACACCGCCGGGTAGGTGATGGTGAACGGCCGCGCGTCCCCCTTGGGCGCCACCTCGAACAGCCAGGACGGCACGAGCGCCGGGCGCCCCGCCGTGTAGTGCGCCGCCAGCCCGAAGACCGCCTTGGAGATCGTCACCGTCTCCGCCGGCTTCGAGGCCGGCCCGCACGGGGCGGCCGGCTTCGTCCCGGAGTCCTCCAGCGGCGCGGGTGTGGCGCACCCACCGATGCCGACCTGGCCATCACCCGACCCGGCGTTCAGCAGCTTCAGCGCCTCCGCCGCGCCGATCACCGGATACTCATGGCTCTCCGCCGGAGCCTTCAGCCGGCCGCTGCCGCCGCTGACCGTGCCGTCCGCGCCCACCTGGATGCCGGTGGACCAGCCGTACGTCGGCAGCCCGCCCACGACCGGGTCCGCGTTGACCACCCGTACCGCACCCATCACCTGCGTGGCGTCCAGCTCGGCTTCCTGCTGGCCCAGTGCCTTCAGTACCGGGGCTGCCGCCTTCTTCGCGGCCGCCTCGCTCACCGGCTGCCCGCCGCCCTGGGGCTGCCCGCCCGTGGGGCACTCCTTGCCCTTGAGGCAGTTGTCGCCGACCGGCGCCGTCCCGAACGTCCAGACGCCCGGCGCCTGCCGCTCGACCTGGAGCGTCGCGCCCGAGCCGTCCTTGTCCGGGCCGACCTTCCACGCCGTGCCGGCCGCCTTGGGCGTGCCGTCGACGCCCAGTGCCTTGGCCAGCCGCGCCACGTCGTCGGCGCCGACGGTGCCCTCCGGGCGGTACAGGTGCGCCGAGTCGGGGCCCTTGGGCAGGGCGCCCCCGGCTCGGTAGACCACCCCGTTCGGGTCCGGCTCACCGGGCGCGATGCCCGGCCCGCCGCCCGGTGAACCGCCCGGCGTACCGCTCTCGGTGTGGCCGTCGAGGGCGAGCGGCGGCGGCTGCGTACCGCCCGCCGCGGGAACGCCACCCCGTCGGCCGTCACCGTCCGACGCCACCGTGGCGAAGTACGCACCGCCGCCCCCGGCCAGCAGCACCGCCGCCGCCACCGAGGCGACGGCGAGCGGCGAACGCCTCCGGCGAGGGCTCTCCTGTGTCGGCTCCGTGGCCGGCTCCGGCTCCGTACTGCTCACCGCAATGCTCCTTCGTACGCCGTGGCCCCTTTACGGGAGACACCCCTGGGACGGAGCGGAGGAGCGCACGGTTCCCTCAGGCGCCGTACTCCGGCGCAGCGGCCATCAGCCGGGCGGAGGCGGGCGGGACGACCACGCCATGGATCAGGGAGGGCGACACGGGGGCGGGCGCGGGTGCGGCCTCCGCCGGAACCACCCAGTGCGGTGCCATGCGGGCGCTGTCCCCGCGCAGCTCCGCCAGGCTCACATCGGATTCGTGCTGCTCACGCGGAACGCTGAACTTCGACATAAGCGCACCGTACGCATGCGAGAGCCGACCGAAAAAGACCTACTATCGGGTAGTTTCCACATGTGGGGGCGGCGCCGACCCGGTAGCGTGAACTGTCAACTCCCCCTTCCCGCAGGAGCGCCCAGCCGTGCGTATCGCAGTCACCGGCTCCATCGCCACCGACCACCTCATGACCTTCCCCGGCCGATTCGCCGACCAGCTGGTCGCCGATCAGCTGCACACGGTCTCCCTCTCCTTCCTGGTCGACAACCTCGACGTACGCAGGGGAGGGGTGGCGGCCAACATCTGCTTCGGCATGGGGCAGCTCGGCACCCGCCCCATCCTGGTCGGTGCGGCGGGCTCCGACTTCGACGAGTACCGCGCCTGGCTCGACCGGCACGGTGTGGACACCGGATCCGTACGGATCTCCGAGGTCCTGCACACCGCGCGCTTCGTGTGCACCACCGACGCCGACCACAACCAGATCGGCTCCTTCTACACCGGCGCGATGAGCGAGGCCCGGCTGATCGAGCTCAAGGCCGTCGCCGACCGGGTCGGCGGCCTCGACCTGGTGTCCATCGGCGCGGACGACCCCGAGGCGATGCTCCGCCACACGGAGGAGTGCCGCACCCGGAACATCCCGTTCGCCGCAGACTTCTCGCAGCAGATCGCCCGCATGGACGGCGACGAGATCCGCACGCTGCTCGACGGCGCGACGTACCTCTTCTCCAACGAGTACGAGAAGGGGCTCATCGAGTCCAAGACCGGCTGGACCGACGAGGAGATCCTCGCCAAGGTCGGCCACCGCGTCACCACCCTCGGCTCCCGAGGGGTACGCATCGAGAGCGTCGGCGGACCGGTCATCGAGGTCGGCTGCCCCGAGGAGCAGGCCAAGGTCGACCCGACGGGCGTGGGCGACGCCTTCCGCGCCGGCTTCCTGTCGGGCCTTTCGTGGGGCGTCGGCCTGGAGCGCGCCGCCCAGGTCGGCTGCATGCTGGCCACGCTGGTCATCGAGACGCTCGGCACCCAGGAGTACACCCTGAGCCGCCCGCCCTTCATGGACCGCTTCACCAAGGCGTACGGCCATGAGGCCGCGGCCGAGGTCCAGGCCCACATGCCCTGACTACGACGTCCGGCGGACCGTGTACGCCGTACCGTGCTCCGCCGGACGCTCGCCCACGTATTCCTGGCCGCGCATCTCGCACCACGCCGGGATGTCCAGGCGGGCCGCCTCGTCGTCGGAGAGGACCGTGACGGTGCCGCCGACCGGGACGTCGCCGAACACCTTGGCCAGCTCGATCACCGGGATCGGGCACCGCCTGCCGAGTGCGTCCACCACCAGGGACTCCCCGCCGCCGGTCGTGGGCGGGGACGCCGGAGCCCCGAACCGCTCCCGGATTCCCGCCACCGTGCCCGGCAGCACCTCCAGGAACCGCTCCACGTCCGCCTCCGCCGTCCCGAACGGCAGCGACACCCGGACGTTGCCCTCCGACAGCACCCCCATGGCGCGCAGGACATGGCTGGGTGTCAGCGTCGAACTCGTACACGACGAACCGGAGGAAACGGAGAAACCGGCCCGGTCCAGCTCGTGCAGCAGAGCCTCCCCGTCGACGTAGAGGCAGGAGAACGTCACCAGATGGGGAAGTCGCCGTACCGGATCGCCGACCACCTCCACGTCGGGCACCACCTCCGCCACCCGCGTCCGGATCCGCTCGACCAGCTCGCCCAGCCGCCCGGCCTCCGCCGCGGCCTCCGCGCGGACCGCCCGCAGCGAGGCCGCCGCCGCCACGATGGCCGGGATGTTCTCGAACCCGGCCGAGCGCCCCGACTCCCGTTCGTCCGCCGGACCTTGGGGCGCGAACCGCACACCCTTGCGAACGACCAGCAGTCCGACCCCCGCAGGGCCGCCCCATTTATGGGCACTTGCCGTGAGCAGTGACCAATCGCCCTCCACCGGGCCCCACGCCAGCGACTGCGCGGCGTCCACCAGGAGCGGTACCCCCGCCTCCCGGCACGCCGCGGCCACCTCGGCCACCGGCTGCTCGGTGCCCACCTCGTGATTGGCCGACTGGAGGCAGGCGAGCGCCGTGTCGTCCCGCAACGCGGCGGCGTACGCGTCCGGCGCGACCCGTCCGGCCCGGTCCACCGGCACCTCGGTCACCGCCCCGCCGTCCGCCTCGAGCGCGGCCGCCGCGTGGAGCACGGACGAGTGTTCCACCGCCGATACGACCAGATGCCGCCCCACCCGCCGGCGCCCGGCGAGGGCCCCGGCAACCCCCGAGTGCACCGCACGCGTCCCCGAAGGAGTGAACACGAGCTCGTCGGGACGGCACCCCACCGCCTCCGCCGCCGCCTCCCGCGCCGCGTCCAGCAGCAGCCGGGCGCGCCGCCCCTCCCGGTACAGGCGGGCGGGATCGGCCCACCCCTCGTCCAGCGCGGCCTGGAGGGCCTGCCGGGCGACCGGGTGGAGCGGGGCGGCGGAAGCGGAATCGAAATAGGGCACGCAGCCACGCTATCTCCGCCGGGCCCACCCACGGGTGCCGACCGAGGCGGAAGCAGGACGCGAAGCCGGGCCGAAGCGGGACCGAGCCGGGCCCGAACCCAGACGTGACGCCGGACCGGGGCAGGACCCCGCGGGACCGAGCGGGACCGAGCGGGACCGAGCGGGACCGAAGAGGGGCCGGGCAGACCGTGCCCGGACGCGAGCCGGACGGACCCTGGGCCCTATCCAGACGCGAGCCGGACGGACCCTGGGCCCTATCCAGACGCGAGCCGGACGGGCCCCGGACCCAATCCGGACGCGACCCCGGACGGGCCACGGACCCAATCCGGACGCGACCCCGGACGGGCCACGGGGGCCCCGGACCGAAGCCGGATCGAAAACCAGACGCGCAGCCGGACGTGCAGCCGGACGCGCCCCCGGCCGAAGCGGACGGAACCCTCAGAAAATCGGCCCTGAACACCCCTTCGGGGTGCCGTGCGGCGCGTTGGGCACCCTCCCCGCGCGACCCCAAATAGCGTCCAGTAGGGTTTGGTCCGCATAAACATCCAAACCCCTGCCCGCGTCAGGGCCGGCGACCGACCAGCGTGACGGCCGCAGCCGACCGCGCGGGCGAGACTCTCGGGAAGGCGCTACGTGAGTCCCAACGGCTCCGACCGCTCGTCGCGGCGCCCGATGCGGCGGAAGCTGCCGCAGGTGCTGACTGCGGGCCTGATCCTGGCTACCGCCTCCGGTTGCTCGTACAACTGGGAGGACTTCCCCCGCCTTGGTATGCCCACCCCGGTGACGGAGGAGGCCCCGCGGATCCTCTCCCTCTGGCAGGGCTCGTGGGCGGCTGCGCTCGCCACGGGCGTGCTGGTCTGGGGCCTGATCCTGTGGAGCGTCATCTTCCACCGGCGTAGCCGCACCAAGGTCGAGGTTCCTCCGCAGACCCGGTACAACATGCCCATCGAGGCGCTGTACACGGTGACCCCGCTCATCATCGTCTCGGTGCTCTTCTACTTCACCGCGCGTGACGAGTCGAAGCTTCTGGCTCTCTCCAACAAGCCGGCCCACACCATCAGTGTGGTCGGCTACCAGTGGAGCTGGGGCTTCAACTACATCGAGAACGTCGACGGCAAGGCCGACACGGGCGCCACGCCCGCCAAGGAACTCGCCGTCGTTCCTGACAAGTACCAAAAGGAGTTCCCCCAGGGAGCCGAGGGTGTCTACGACTACGGCATCCCGGGCACGCGGAATCCGCAGAACGGCAACCCCGGCCCGACCCTGTGGCTGCCGAAGGGTGAGAAGGTCCGGTTCATCCTGACCTCCCGTGACGTCATCCACTCGTTCTGGGTGGTCCCCTTCCTGTTCAAGCAGGACGTCTTCCCCGGTCACAACGTGAACGTCTTCGAAGTGACCGCGACCCAGGAGGGCACCTTCAAGGGCAAGTGCGCCGAGCTCTGCGGCGTCGACCACTCCCGGATGCTCTTCAACGTCAAGGTCGTCTCCCCGGAGCGCTACCAGCAGCACCTGAAGGAGCTGGCCGAGAAGGGGCAGACGGGTTACATCCCGGCGGGCATGCAGATGACCGACTCGGCCAGGAACTCGGAGAGCAACCAACTGTGAGCATCCTCAACGAACCTCAGGGTGCCGCCGAGGCAGCCGACGGCTCGCGTGAGCCGTACGAGAACGAGCTGCCCGTCCGGCGCCGCCACCCCGGCGGTGTGGTCGTGAAGTGGCTGACCACCACCGACCACAAGACGATCGGCACGCTTTACCTGGTCACGTCGTTCATCTTCTTCTGCATCGGTGGTCTGCTGGCGCTCTTCATGCGCGCCGAGCTGGCCCGTCCGGGTACGCAGATCATGTCGAACGAGCAGTTCAACCAGGCGTTCACGATGCACGGCACGATCATGCTGCTGATGTTCGCGACGCCGCTGTTCGCCGGATTCGCCAACTGGATCATGCCGCTGCAGATCGGCGCGCCCGACGTGGCGTTCCCGCGGCTGAACATGTTCGCGTACTGGCTGTACCTCTTCGGCTCGATCATCGCGGTGGCCGGCTTCCTCACCCCGCAGGGTGCGGCCGACTTCGGCTGGTTCGCCTACACGCCGCTGTCGGACGCGGTCCGCTCGCCGGGTGTCGGCGCCGACATGTGGATCATGGGTCTGGCCTTCTCCGGCTTCGGCACGATCCTCGGCTCGGTCAACTTCATCACCACGATCATCTGCATGCGCGCTCCGGGCATGACGATGTTCCGCATGCCGATCTTCACCTGGAACGTGCTGCTGACCGGTGTGCTGGTCCTGCTCGCCTTCCCGGTGCTCGCCGCCGCGCTCTTCGCGCTGGAGGCGGACCGCAAGTTCGGCGCCCACATCTTCGACCCGGCCAACGGTGGAGCGCTGCTGTGGCAGCACCTCTTCTGGTTCTTCGGGCATCCGGAGGTGTACATCATCGCCCTGCCGTTCTTCGGCATCGTGTCGGAGATCATCCCGGTCTTCAGCCGCAAGCCGATGTTCGGTTACATCGGCCTGGTGGCCGCGACCATCGCGATCGCCGGTCTGTCCGTGACGGTGTGGGCTCACCACATGTACGTCACCGGCGGTGTGCTGCTGCCGTTCTTCGCCTTCATGACCTTCCTGATCGCGGTTCCGACCGGTGTGAAGTTCTTCAACTGGATCGGCACCATGTGGAAGGGCTCGTTGTCCTTCGAGACACCGATGCTCTGGACGATCGGCTTCCTGGTCACCTTCACCTTCGGTGGTCTGACCGGTGTCATCCTGGCCTCGCCGCCGATGGACTTCCACGTCTCCGACTCGTACTTCGTCGTCGCGCACTTCCACTACGTCGTCTTCGGCACCGTGGTGTTCGCGATGTTCGCCGGGTTCCACTTCTGGTGGCCGAAGTTCACCGGAAAGATGCTGGACGAGCGGCTCGGCAAGATCACGTTCTGGACGCTGTTCATCGGCTTCCACGGCACGTTCCTGGTGCAGCACTGGCTCGGTGCCGAGGGCATGCCGCGTCGGTACGCGGACTACCTCGCCGCCGACGGCTTCACCCTGCTGAACACGATCTCCACGATCGCCTCGTTCCTGCTGGGCATGTCGATCCTGCCGTTCTTCTACAACGTCTGGAAGACCGCCAAGTACGGCAAGAAGATCGAGGTCGACGACCCGTGGGGCTATGGCCGTTCGCTGGAGTGGGCGACCTCCTGCCCGCCGCCGCGGCACAACTTCCTCACGCTGCCGCGCATCCGTTCGGAATCCCCGGCGTTCGACCTGCATCACCCTGAGATCGCCGCTGTCGGCCAGCTCGAGAACCACGGGCAGAAGGACACCGCGCTGTTCGGTGGCAAGGAGGTCGGCAAGTGAAGATCCAGGGCAAGATGTTCATCTGGCTGAGCATCTTCATCCTCGCCATGGCGATCCTCTATGGCGTGTGGTCGAAGGAGCCGGCCGGTACGACGGCGCTCTTCCTGGCCTTCGGCCTGGCGATCATGATCGGCTACTACCTGGCCTTCACGGCCCGGCGAGTGGACGCCATGGCCCAGGACGACAAGGAGGCCGACGTCGCGGACGAGGCCGGTGAGGTCGGCTTCTTCTCGCCGCACAGCTGGCAGCCGCTCTCCCTGGCGATCGGCGGCGCGTTCGCCTTCCTGAGCATCGCGCTCGGCTGGTGGCTGCTGTACTTCTCCGCTCCGCTGGTCCTGATCGGCCTGTGGGGCTGGGTCTTCGAGTACTACCGGGGCGAGAACCAGAACCAGTAGGAGTTCGTCAAGGCCCGCGACGACAAGGACAAGGAGGTCGAGGACCGGAAGAACAAGGACAACGAGCGGATCGACTCCGAGCGCGAGAAGGC
>NZ_JBEPEL010000067.1:0-38583 GCF_040300825.1 Streptomyces sp. NPDC000229 | reverse complement strand
TCCGCCGTCAGGACGTCCTCCGCGCCGGTACCGTACGGGCGGTAGACCGGGACCCCGTGCGGGTGCCGCCCCGGCCCCCTCGTCCTCCCCCGCGGCCGCCGCACAAGCCGGCCCCGGCGGGTCGGTCGGGCCGGGCCGCGGGGCGTCCGGGCGCGCGGCCGGGGCGCCGGGTCACACGGGCGGACCGGTACGCGGGGCCTCGGGGCACCTCGGCGGAGCCGCGGGCCACGGGACCGGCGCCTCCGGGCACGGAGCCGGCCACGGACCCGGGCCGGAAGGGCACGTGACCGGAGCCGGCGCCACCTCCGGTGCCGGAGCCGGGCAGGGCGGTGCGCCCGCCGGTACGGCCGGACCTCTGGACGGGCTGCCCGCCCGGACCGGAGCCGCCCAGGGCCAGGAGCCGGTGGCGGCCGCGCGGCGCGAGGGCGACCGGCTGCGGTTCGTGGGCGCCGCCACGCGACGGATCGCCCGGGGCATCGACCTGGACGAGATCGTGCTGGGCCTGTGCCGGGCCACCGTGCCGACGTTCTCCGACGCGATCCTCGTCTACCTCCGCGACCCGCTCCCGGTCGGCGACGAGCGGCCCGTCGACCCGTTCGTCCTCCGACTCCGCCGTACCGACCGGCTGCGTTTAACGGAGGACGAGGCCGACCTCGGCCTGTCGGCGGCCGACCCGGACACCGACCTCGACCTCGGTCCGGCGGCCGAGCTGTGCGAGGTCCAGGCCGGCGGCGCCCTCGCCGAAGTCCTCCGCGGCGTACGCCCGGTCTTCGGCGACTCGGCGGCCGCCCGCGCCGCCCTGCCCGAACTGCTCGGCGACGGACGCTGCGTACCGTCCGGGCACCGGGCGATCCTGGCGCCGCTGCGCGGCCGGCGCCGCGTCATCGGCGCGGCGGTGTTCCTCCGCCGCCCCGACCGGCCGCCGTTCGAACCGAACGACCTGCTGGTGGCGGCGCAGCTGGCCACGCACACGGCGCTCGGCATCGACAAGGCGGTGCTGTACGGGCGCGAGGCCTACATCGCCGACGAGCTCCAGCGCACCATGCTGCCGGAGAACCTGCCGCAGCCGACCGGGGTGAAGCTGGCCTCCCGCTACCTCCCGGCGGCCGAGACGGCCCGGGTCGGCGGCGACTGGTACGACGCGATCCCGCTGCCCGGCAGCCGGGTCGCCCTGGTCGTGGGCGACGTGATGGGCCACTCCATGACGTCCGCCGCCATCATGGGCCAGCTCCGCACCACGGCGCAGACCCTCGCCGGGCTCGACCTGCCGCCGCAGGAGGTGCTGCACCACCTCGACGAGCAGGCCCAGCGGCTCGGCGAGAACCGCATGGCGACCTGCCTGTACGCGGTGTACGACCCGGTCGCGCACCGCATCACCATCGCCAACGCCGGCCACCCGCCGCCGATACTGCTGCACCTCGGGGGGCGGGCGGAGGTGCTCCGCGTCCCGCCGGGCGCGCCCATCGGCGTGGGCGGCGTGGACTTCGAGGCGGTCGAGCTGGACGCCCCCGCCGGGGCGACCCTGCTCCTCTACACCGACGGGCTCGTCGAGTCGCGGCTGCGCGACGTGTGGACGGGGATAGAGCAGCTGCGCGAACGGCTGGCGGCCACCGCCCAGTTGACCGGGCCGGACCACTCGCCGCCGCTGGAGGCGCTCTGCGACGACGTGCTGGACATGCTGGGGCCGGGCGACCGGGACGACGACATCGCGCTGCTCGCCGCCCGGTTCGACGGGATCGCGCCGAGCGATGTCGCCTACTGGTTCCTGGAGCCGGAGGAGCAGGCGCCCGGCCGGGCGCGGCGCCTGGCGCGGCGGGCGCTGGCCCGCTGGGACCTGGAGGAGCTGTCGGACAGCGTCGAGCTGCTGGTCAGCGAGGTGGTCACCAACGCCGTGCGGTACGCGGAGCGCCCGGTGACGCTGCGGCTGCTGCGGACGGACGTGCTGCGCTGCGAGGTCGGGGACGACTCTCCGCAGCTGCCGCGGCAGCGGCGGGCCCGGGACACCGACGAGGGCGGCCGTGGCCTGTTCCTGGTGAACCGGCTCGCCCGGCGGTGGGGTGCGACCCGGCTGTCGACCGGCAAGGTGGTCTGGTTCGAGCTGCCGACGCGCATCTGAGGCACCGCGGGTACGACATGACGGTGGCCGGGCCCCTTCCGCAGGGGCCCGGCCACCGTCATCTCGTCCTACGTCACGGCTTGGGCGGCTTCAGGTCGTCGGAGCCGCCGGTGTCGCCGTCGCCCGGATCGCCGGTCGGATCGCCACCGTCACCGCCGCCGGTGCTGCCGCCGGTGGTGTCCTCGGTCGGGTCGTCGGTCGGGGTCTGGGTCGGGGTCGGGATCGTCGGCGTACGGGTGGGGGTGGACGGCGTACGCGTGGGGGTCGGCTCCTCGGTGGACGGCGTCCGCGTGGGGGTCGGCTCCTCGGTGGGCGACTGCGTCTCGGTCGGCTCCTCGGTGGGCGACTCGGTCGCGGTCGGGGCGGGCGGCGCGGTGTCGGCGAGGTCCAGGTCGAACCGGGCGTCGGAACCGCCGCCGAGGGCGCCCAGGGTGTAGTCGGCCCAGATGCGGGCGGGGAAGCCACCGCCGTTGGCGCGGCCGGAGTTGGCGGTGCCGGTCAGACTGACCTGCTTGACCTTGTCGGTGCTGGTGTCCTCGCCGAAGAGGGCGACGACCGTCGTCAGTTCGGGCGTGTAGCCGGCGAACCAGGCCGACTTGTTGTTCTCCGAGGTGCCGGTCTTGCCGGCCGCCTGGTACGCGGAGGTGTTCGCCTCGAAGCCGGAGCCGTTCTTCACGACGCCGGTGAGGGCGGCGGTGACCGTGTCGGCGCTCTCCCGGCTGATGGCCCGCTCACCGATCGGCGGGATCTCGTGCACGAAGGTGCGGTTCTTGTGCTCGGCGGACTTCACGATCGTCGGGTTGACCTTCTTGCCGTGGTTGTCGAGGGTGGCGTACACCCCGGCCATGTCCCACGTCGAGGCGCCCATGGTGCCCAGCGACATCGCGGGCTGCTCGACGAAGCTCTCGTCGTCCTTCATGCCGAGGGCGAGCGCCGTCTTCTTCACCTTGGCGGGATCGGCGTCCACGATCATCTGGGCGAAGACGGAGTTGATCGACTTGTTCATCGCCTGCTGGACGGTGACCGGGCCGTAGCTGCGGTCGTCCTCGTTCTGCGGGGCGAAGGGGGTGTCGCTGCCCTCGACGGGGCGGCGGCTGGTGCCGTCGTAGATCGTGTTGAGGCCGATCTCGTCGCCGTTCTGCGTCTCGGCGCCGTTCTCCAGGGCGGTGGCGAAGACCAGGGGCTTGAAGGTGGAGGCGGGCTGGTAGTCGCGGCGGGTGGCGTTGGACATCCAGTGCTCGGTCGCGCCGACGCCGCCGTACAGCGCGACGACCTTGCCGGTCCTGGGGTCGACGGAGGTGGCGCCGGCCTGGACCGTCGCGTCGACCTTGTCGCCCTTGCGGTCGAGGTGCTCCTCCAGTTGCCTGTCGACCGCCTTGACCAGCTTCTTCTGCCGCTTCTCGTCGATGTTGAGGGTGATGGTCCAGCCGCCGGCGTCGATGTCCTCCTCGCTGACGCCCTGGTTGATCAGCTCCTGCTTGGCGGCGGCGACGAGATAGCCGGTCTGGCCCTCCATGCCGGGCGCGGCCTTGGGCGCCTGCGGCACCGGGAACGTCTGCTCGGCGCGCTCGGACCGGTCCAGCCAGCCCTCCTCGACCATGTTGTCCAGTACGTAGTTCCAGCGCTCGGTCACCAGTTTCCGGCCGGTGGCGCTGGCGGCGGTCCAGTCGTACTGGCTGGGGGCCTGGAGGAGGGCGGCGAGGTAGGCGCCCTGGGAGACGGTCAGCTTCTCGGCGTCGACGCCGTAGTAGGCCTGGGCGGCGGCCTGGATGCCGTACGCGCCGCGGCCGTAGTAGCTGGTGTTCATGTAGCCGGCGAGGATGGCGTTCTTGTCCATGCGCTGGTCGACCTTGAGGGAGATCACCAGTTCCTTGAGCTTGCGGCTGACCGTCTGGTCCTGGTCCAGGTAGTAGTTCTTGACGTACTGCTGGGTGATGGTCGAGCCGCCCTGCTTGCCCTTGCCGCTGAGGGTGTTGAACACACCGCGGGCGGTGCCCATGAAGTCGACGCCGGAGTCCTCGTAGAAGCTCTTGTTCTCGGCCGCGACGAACGCCTTCTCCACGTCGTCCGGGATCTCGTCCAGGCCGACGATCTCACGGTTGATCTCACCGGTGCGGGCGAGGAGCTTGCCGTTGCTGTACTTGTAGACGTTGCTCTGCATCGTCGCCTGGGCGTTGGCGGACGGCACCGGAACGAGCAGGTAGACCACGTAGAAGGCGCCCATCGCGACCAGGCAGACCCCGAAGAAGGTGCCCAGCATTTTCTTCCAGGTGAAGAACCGGCGTATGCCCGCGCCTTCGGTCTCCGCCCCGCGCGCCCCGCGTTCCCGCGCCCGTCGCGCTTCCGCTCGACCCATCGCTCCGTCGCTCCGCTCTGCTCTTTACGGAAATCAGCTCAGCAAACTAACACCACGGGTACTGACAAAGCTCAACGGATCCGGTCTTTTCCGGACGTGACAATGAGCACCCGTCTCATGGGAACCGACTCCTCAGGGGCGTCGAGGGTTGCTCGTATGCGTTAAAGTGATATCACTTTGCTAGACGAGCAGGACGACGAAACGGGGACCACCATGACCACGACCGACCGCGCCGCCCTGGCGGAGGACCTGCTCGAGATGCCCGAGCCACGCGTACGGGAGTTCGCCGCACACAGCATCGGCGGAGGGCTGGCGCTGCTGCTCGGCCTGGCCGGGCTGGCGGCCGGTGTCTGCCTGGTGGTGGCGGGCGCCGCCACCGGCTCGACGGGCGCGAAGGTGACGCTGATCCTGGCCGGGGTGCTGGTCGCGATCCTCTCCTTCCTCGCGATGTGCGGGCTGAACATGGTGGCTCCCGGTGAGGCCCGGGTGGTGCAGCTCTTCGGGCGGTACCGGGGGACGATCCGTGACGACGGGCTGCGGTGGGTCAACCCGCTCACCTCGCGCGTGAAGATCTCCACGCGGGTGCGCAACCACGAGACACCGGTGCTGAAGGTCAACGACGCGTACGGCAACCCGATCGAGCTCGCCGCCGTGGTCGTGTGGAAGGTCGAGGACACCGCGCAGGCGATGTTCGAGGTCGACGACTTCCGGGTGTTCGTCTCCACGCAGACGGAGGCGGCGGTGCGGCACATCGCGATCGAGTACCCGTACGACGCGCACGACGAGGCGGAACTGTCCCTGCGCGGCAACGCCGAGGAGATCACCGAGAAGCTGGCGGCCGAGCTGCACGCGCGCGTGAAGGCGGCGGGCGTCCGCATCATCGAGTCGCGGTTCACTCATCTCGCGTACGCTCCGGAGATCGCCTCCGCGATGCTGCAGCGCCAGCAGGCGGGCGCGGTGGTCGCGGCCCGCCGGCAGATCGTGGAGGGCGCGGTCGGCATGGTCGAGGCGGCGCTGGAACGGCTGGAGGACCGGGACATCGTGGAGCTCGACCCGGAGCGGAAGGCGGCGATGGTGTCGAATCTGATGGTGGTGCTGTGCGGTGACCGCGCGGCACAGCCGGTACTGAACACGGGCACGCTGTACCAGTGACGCCGCCGCCGGACCGCCGCCAGCGCAAGCAGGTGCTGCTGCGCCTCGACCCGGGGGTGTACGAGGCGCTGGCGCGCTGGGCGGCGGACGAGCTGCGCAGCGCGAACTCCCAGATCGAGTTCCTGCTGCGCAAGGCCCTCTCCGACGCGGGCCGCCTGCCCTCCGCCCCGGCCCCGCTGCCCCGCCGGGGACGCCCCCCGAAGACACCGCCGCCCCCCGACTGACCCGGCGCGGGACGCCTGGCCCCGGGGCCCCGGCCCGGGTCTCCCCGCGGGTATACACCGCGTGTATACGTGCGTTGTATAGTCGGCGCATGTCCATCGGTCACGCCCTGCTCGGGCTCCTGGAATCCGGCCCCCGGCACGGATACGACCTCAAGCGCGCGTTCGACGAGAAGTTCGGCCACGACCGGCCCCTGCACTACGGGCAGGTCTATTCGACGATGTCGCGGCTGCTGAAGAACGGCCTCGTCGAGGTCGACGGCATCGAGCCCGGCGACGGCCCGGAACGCAAGCGGTACGCCATCACCGACGCCGGTATCACCGACGTCGACCGGTGGCTGGCCCAGCCCGAGAAGCCGGAGCCGTACCTCCAGTCGACCCTCTACACCAAGATCGTGCTCGCCCTGCTCACCGGACGTGACGCGGCCGACCTCCTCGACACCCAGCGGGCCGAACACCTGCGGCTGATGCGGGCCCTGACCCGGCGCAAGAAGGACGGCGACCTCGCCGACCAGCTCATCTGCGACCACGCACTGTTCCACCTGGAGGCCGACCTGCGCTGGCTGGAGCTGACCGCCGCGCGCCTCGGCCAGCTGGCGGAGGCGGTGACGCAGTGACGGAGCCCCTCCTGTCGGCCTCGGCGGTCGACAAGGCCTACGGCCCCACACCCGCCCTGGCCGGCGCGGACTTCTGGATCCGGGCCGGTGAGGTGGTGGCCGTCATGGGCCCCTCCGGGTCCGGCAAGTCGACCCTGCTGCACTGCCTCGCCGGGATCGTCCGGCCGGACGCCGGCACCGTCACCTACGACGGACGCGACCTGACATCGATGTCGGACGCGCATCGCAGCGCGCTGCGCCGCAGCGACTTCGGGTTCGTCTTCCAGTTCGGCCGGCTGGTGCCGGAGTTGAGCTGTGTGGAGAACGTCGCCCTGCCGCTGCGGCTGGCGGGCGAACGGCGCAAGCCCGCCGAACGCAAGGCGCTGGAGTGGCTGGAGCGCCTGGAGGTCGCCGACACCGCGGGCAAGCGGCCCGGGGAGGTCTCGGGAGGACAGGGGCAGCGGATCGCCGTGGCCCGATCCCTGGTGACCTCGCCACGTGTGGTCTTCGCCGACGAGCCGACCGGCGCCCTGGACTCCCTCAACGGCGAGCGCGTGATGCAGCTGCTCACCGACACCGCCCGGGACACCGGCGCCGCCGTGGTCCTGGTCACCCATGAGGCCCGCGTCGCCGCCTACTCGGACCGCGAGATCGTCGTGCGGGACGGCAGGGCGCGGGACACGGCGGGGCTCGCATGAGCCCGCGCACCTGGGCCCGGGACCTCGCGCTCGGCGCGCGGCTCGCCGTGAGCGGCGGCCGCCGGGGCTGGACGCGGACCGCGCTCACCGCCATCGGGGTCGGCCTCGGCGTCGCCCTGCTGCTCGTCGCCGCCTCCGTACCGAACCTGCTGATGAGCCGCGACGGCCGCGTGGCCGCCCGGGACGTGCTGATCACGGACACGGTCGAGCGCTCGGACCGCTCCTTCCTCTACCAGGCCTACTCGACGCTCTACCGCGAGCACACCGTCAAGGGCATGGCGATCCGCCCCGAGGGGGCCCACGCCCCGGCGCCGCCCGGCGTCGACAAGCTCCCGGGGCCGGGCGAGATGATCGTCTCCCCCGCCCTCGCCGAGCTGCTCGCCTCGCCGGAGGGCGCCCTGCTGGCCGACCGCTTCCCTTACCGCACGACCGGCACTATCGGTGACGCCGGACTGATCGGCCCGAGCGAGCTCATGTTCTACACGGGCAGTTCCACCCTGACCGAGCAGACCTCCGACGGCCGCGGCGACCGGTACGGCTACGAGTCGCCCAGTGAGCCGCTGAACGGGTTCCTGCTGCTGCTCGTCGTGATCGCCTGCGTGGTGCTGCTGCTGCCCGTCATGGTGTTCATCGCGACCGCCGTCCGCTTCGGCGGCGAGCAGCGCGACCGGCGGCTGGCCGCGCTGCGCCTGGTGGGTGCGGACAGCGGGATGGCGCGGCGGATCGCGGCGGGCGAGTCGCTGGCCGGGGCACTGCTCGGCCTGGTGGCCGGCGCCGGATTCTTCGCGCTGGTACGGCAGTTCCTGGGCAGCGTCACCGTGTGGGACGTCAACGCCTTCCCCGCCGACGTGGTTCCGGCTCCGGCCCTGACCGCGCTCGTCGTGGTGGCCGTGCCGGTCTCGGCCGTCGCGGTCACCGTGTTCGCACTGCGCGGCATGGTGATCGAGCCGCTCGGAGTCGTACGCGACTCCGCCCCGCGCCCCCGCCGGATGTGGTGGAGGCCGGCGCTGGTGGCTGTGGGCGTGACGGTGCTGCTGCCGATGTCCGGCGGGATCGACCGCGGTGACACGGAGATCGACATGCTGCCGATCACGGCCGGCGCGGTGCTGGCGCTGACCGGGCTGACCACGTTGCTGCCGTGGCTGGTGGAGGCCGTGGTCAGGCGGTTGCGGGGCGGCCCGGTGCCGTGGCAGCTGGCGATCCGCCGACTCCAGCTGAGCAGCAGCACGGCGGCCCGGGCGGTCAGCGGGATCGTGGTGGCGGCCGCCGGGGCGATCGCGCTCCAGATGCTCCTGCAGTCCATCCAGAGCGACTTCATGAAGCCGACCCACATGGACACGGCGCGGGCCCAGCTGGAGACGAGGATGGACGCGCGGGACGGCACCGAGGCCCGCCGGATGATCGAGAACTTCTCGAGGACGAAGGGCGTCGAGGGCGTGATCGGGACGATCAGCTCGTCGGTCGAGCGGCCCGGACCCCAGCGGCCCGGGGAGGATTTCGTCCCGACGACGTCGATCACGGTCGCCGACTGCGCCTCGCTGAGCGAGCTGGCGCACCTGCCGTCCTGCGTGGACGGGGACGTCTTCATCGCGCGGACGCACGGCGGCGAGGGCCCGCCGGACGACTACCTCGCCGAGACGGCCCGGCCCGGCGCCCAGGTCAATCTCCACATCGACTTCGACGACCGGGGCAAGGACCCGGTGCTGTGGCGGATCCCGGAGACCGCCCGCACGGTGGAGTCGCGCCGCGACCCCATGGGCGACGTCCAGTTCGGCATCTTCGCCACGCCGTCCACCATCGACGTGACGAAGCTGGACACGCCCGAGGCGCAGGCGATGGTCCGGCTGGACGAGCGGGTCCCGGACGCGGCCGAGCATGTGCGGAACACGGCGGCCCGGGTCGATCCGCTGATGGACGTCGACACCCTGCAGAACTTCGAGCGCGACCGGCAGTACGGCAGCGTCCGGACGGGCATCTTCGTCGGGGCGACCGCGACGATGATCCTCATCGCGGTGTCCCTGCTGGTCACGACGGTGGATCAGCTACGGGACCGCAAGCGCCTGTTGTCGGTGCTGGTGGCCTTCGGCACCCGCCGCGCCACGCTCGTCTGGTCGGTGCTGTGGCAGACGGCGGTGCCGATCGTGCTCGGCCTGACCCTCGCGGTGGCGGGCGGCCTGGGCCTCGGGGTCGTCCTGCTGAACATGATCGGCAAGCAGGTGACCGACTGGTGGGCGTTCCTGCCGGTGGTGGGCGTCGGCGCGGGCCTGATCCTGGCGGTCACCCTGCTCAGTCTGCCGCCCCTGTGGCGCCTGATGCGCCCGGACGGCCTGCGCACCGAGTGACCGGTGCGGCGCCGGAGGCTTCCAGGCCCTGGCCCTCCGGCCCCAGCACCCGCACCGGCAGGACCGCCATCGCCTCCCGTAGCGCGTCGGCCAGTTCCTCGAACTCGGCCTGGCGGGCCGCACCCGTGCGCATGGCCAGCGCGATGCGCCGGGAGGGGGCCGGGTCGGCGAACCAGCCCGTCACCAGGCGGGCGTTGCGTCCGGTCTCCACCGTGACGGCGGTGCGCGGCAGCAGGGTGACCCCGAGGCCGCCCGCGACCAGCTGGACGAGCGTGGACAGGCCGGCCGCGGTGGTGGTGACCGCGGCGCCGTCCTCGCGTCCCGCCTCGCGGCAGATGTCGAGCGCCTGGTCGCGCAGGCAGTGGCCCTCGTCCAGCAGCAGCAGCCGCAGCTCGCGCAGCGCGTCACGCGGGATGTCGGTGCGGCCGCCCAGCCAGTGGTCCTCGGGCGTGACGAGGACGAAGTACACGTCGAACAGGGGCAGCTCGGTGACGCCCGGTACGCCCAGCGGGACGGCGAGCAGCAGGAGGTCCAGCCGTCCGGCGGCCAGCCCCTCCAGCAGGGACGAGGTCTGCTCCTCGTGCACCTGGAGGTCCAGCTCGGGGTACCGCTCGTGGACGAGCTTCAGCACGGTCGGCAGCAGGTAGGGCGCCACGGTCGGGATCACGCCGAGCCGCAGCACGCCCGTGAACGGCGCGTGCGCCGCCTCCGCCTCCTCCATGAGCTCGCCGACCGCGTCGAGCACGGCCCTCGCCCGCACCGCGAGCCGTTCACCGGCGGGTGAAAGCAGCACCTTCCGTGTCGTACGCTCCAGCAACTGGACACCGAGTGCCTCTTCGAGTGCCGAAACCGCGCCCGACAGGGCGGGCTGGCTCATCCCGATCGCGGCGGCCGCGTCCCGGAAGTGCAGGTACTCGGCCACCGCCACGAACGCTCTGAGCTGGGCCAGACTGGGCTGCTTACCCTTATATACGGACACCACTGATAACCACCTTCGATCAACGCGACCCAGTCTAGCTATTTCACTGATCAATGCACGCCGTGCCATGCTGGGGCTCCGTCCAACCCCCACGGAAGGCCTCAAAAGGGACTTCCCAGCTCGAAGGAGAGCGTGTGCTCACTGTCGGTGACCAGTTCCCCACGTACGACCTGACCGCCTGTGTGTCGCTGGAGAGCGGCAAGGAGTTCGCGCAGATCGACCACAAGTCCTACGAGGGCAAGTGGCGCGTGGTGTTCTTCTGGCCGAAGGACAGCGTTTAACCCACCTTGCGGAAGCACAGCTTCCACATGTGATAATCGCTCTCCGAGGTCCAGCAGGCCGCTGACCAGCATGGATACCTGCGTCAGCGCGCAGCGGACCGTGAGGGAGCACCACTTGATAGCGGTACCGGAGACGTTCCGGCCCGGCATGCTCGTTCCCCTGGGCATGTACCGGCGGGTTTCAGAGGACAAGGCCATGAAGGGCCTCGCCTCGAACTGGCGAGAAGTCGAAGAACAGGTCAAGGAACAGGAAGACGCAATCCGGGCGTTCGCCGCGACCCTGCCGTTCGAGGCCGCGATCGTCCGCGACTACTGCGACAACAACACGCCCGCCTCGGACCCCTTTATCGTCCGCGACGACTTCGAGAGCATGCTGAAGGATCTCGAAGTAGGCATCATTCGCGGCATTCTCTTCCTGCACTCCGACCGGCTCGCCCGTCTCGTCTACGACGCGGCCCGCGTCTGCCGAGTCTTCGAGATGAACCCTGATTACGTCGGCCTGAGCGTCGAGGGCGGCGTGAACCTCGCGACCGTCGAAGGTCGGGGCATGTTCGTCATGCAGGCCACCGTTGGCAACATGGAGATCGGCAACACGCGCCGTCGCGTGGTTCGCACGAACCGCCGTGTTGCCGAGAAGGGCGTCATGCACGGGGCGCCCCGCCCGTTCGGCTGGGGCGAGGATCGACGCACCCTGCACGACGAAGAGAGCAAGATGATCCGCGAGGCTATCCTCGCCATCCCCGGCGGATACAAGATCGCCGACTTCAAGCGGGCCCTCACCGAGTACGGCTACGTACCGAAGGCGACGAAGCGGTCCGGGGACGGTATCCGCGTCATCCAGCACACGGCCGCCGAGCAGATCCTCATGAGCCCGCGCGTCTGCGGCTACCGCTTCCATGTGCCCGAGCAGGTTCGACGGACCGCCGAGGGCCGCCTGTGGCTGCCGGACTTCATCGTCTTCAAGGACGGCAAGCCGGTCCGGGGCGACTGGGAGGCGCCGTGCTCTCCGGATGAGTGGCAGGCCGCCGTGGACGAGATCAAGCGGCGCAAGAAGGCCAACAAGAAGGGCCTCAAGAGCGGGAAGCACGACACCACGGCCGTCTACCTCTGCTCGGGCATCGCGCGGTGCGGGAAGTGCTCGTCGCCGATGTGGGCGGACCCGTACACGAAGGGGACCAGCTCTTACGAGAAGTACGGCTTCCGGTACCAGTGCCAATCGAACCAGGGCGGATGCGGCGGGGTTTCGCGCGTGGGGCCGCCGATAGATGACCTGGTCGAGACGGCCTTTCTGGTGGAGACGCGGTCGACGATCGGCGAGGACGTGGAGAAGGCTGCGGAGATCGACGAGACGGTCCACGACAAGCGGCTCGACGAGATCGCGGCGGAGATCGAGGACGTGAACGCGAGGCGGCGCGAAAAGCGGATCTCGACCTCTGCGGCGCTGGACATGATCGAGGAGCTGGAGGCCGAGCGCGAGACGCTCGCCTCGAAGCGGGGACAGCTCGCACTCCAGAAGCGGAAGAAAGCGATGCTGACGCCGGACGCCCTCGCGGACTGGGAGGGCCTAACGATGACGGAGAAGCGCACTCGCCTGAAGGCCGCCGTAAGGGCCGTGATCGTGCATCCCGCCGGCAGAGGGAAGCGGTTCGATCCGGACCTGATCGAGATCGCCTGGCAGAAGAACCAGGCGGCATAACGGGGAAAGCCCCCCTCCCTACGACGCGGGGAGAGGGGCTTCTCTCTTTGCGGGCTTCAGGCCCCAGAGCTTCATGACGTACCGCCGGTGGGCCTCGTCGCGCACGGGCGCCTTGGCCAACTCGCGCTGGAGCCACTCCTCTTTCGTCATCACGGGGCGACCCTGCCGTTCTGCTCGAAGGCGGCGTGGGTGACCGGCATGAGCCCGGCGAAGATCGTCTCGGCCTTCTCGGCGCACATCTCGATCTCGCGCTGAGGGTGGGAGACGAAGGCGACGTCCTCGCGGTGGGTGCGGAGGCTGAGGAAGTTCATCAGGCCGCGGGGGTTCATGGTGACGTACATCGAGCTGTAGATGCCGACCGGCAGTGCGGCGCGGGCGATCTCGCGGGCTATGCCGGCGGCGAGCATCCGCTCGTACGCCTCGTACGCGGCCTCGTAGGCGGTGACGAGCGAGCCGTCCACGACGGCGAGCTGTTCGGCGGTGCCGGGCTCGAAGCGGTAGGCGCCTGCCTTGCCGACCTGGACGAGGTTACGGTCGACGGCCGGGAGGTAGAAGGAGGGCCGCAGCTCGCGGTAACGGGCGGACTCCTCGTTGTACGAGGCGATGCGGTGACGCTGCCACTCGCGGAAGACGAAGATCGGGGCTTCGACGTACAGGGTCAGGCTGCCGTGCTCGAAGGGGCTGCCGTGCCGCTCTCGCATGAGGTAGCCGATCAGGCCCGTGTCGCGGTCCTCGTCCTCGCCGGGCTTGCCGAGGAAGGACTTGTGGGTCTGGCCGACCGTGGAGACGCGGGCGGCTCGCACGACGGCCTTGTCCGAGAGGTTGTGGTCGACGAGCTGCACGGTCATGTCGGAACGGAGGTTGAGGGGGGTCACGGCTACTTCCTTCGGTCTCAAGTTTACAGTCAGGCGGCGTAGTTGGCGGTGTACTCCTCGTAGGAGCGGCGGGACTGCTTGGTCAGGTGCCACATGCCGAACTCGCACTCATACACGCGGTTCTCGCGGTTGATAGGGCCGCGACCTCGGATCGTCTGGGCCTGCCGGTCGCGCTTGGCCTGAGCCCGGCCGAGGGCCTTCTCGGCGGAGCGCTTGTCCGGGAAGGCGCGCTTGTCGGAGCAGTCGCAGAGGTGAAAGTCGACGGTCTTCATGGGGGTTCTCCCTCGGGCTGGTCAGGGGCGGTTCTTGATGAGCAGGCTGCGGTTGCGGACCATGCGCATGTAGGTGAGGACGGTCTGTCGCTGGACTCCGAGGTAGTCGGCGAAGTGTCGGGCGGGGTTGACGACACCCTCGGCTTCGGCCTTGAGGTAGTGGGCGGCGAGGCGGACGAGGAAGGCGTCGGTGATACGGGGCCCGTGGAGGGCGAGCAGCTCGTCGATCTCGGCATCGGTGATGCTGGGGGCGCGGAGTGCGTCGGTCATGGGGGTATCCGTTCTGGGTTCACTTCGCCCGGAACTTGTCGCACGGGCAGGTGGGGAGTTGGCAGGCGCCTCTGCCGGCGCTTGCTGCGGAGTGCGTGAAGGGGGCGTGCCCGCATTCGGGGTGGAAGCAGTAGCCCTTCCACCCCTTCTTGCCGTCCACGTTGGCCAACATCACGCCGGGGCTGTGGAGTTGAACGAGGCGGCCTGTGCCTCCGAACGCCATCTTCGAGGCGAAGGTCTTGATCTCCGCTTCGCTGCCGAAGGGGCCGAAGTTCAGGCCGCGGTGACCGTCCGCCCAGGTGTGGACGAGGGCGATCAGGTCGCGCATTTGGATGATCGAGGCGACTTCCTTGATCACGGCTTTCGCCATTTGGTCGGCACTCTCGAAGGTGGGGTCCTCCAAGAGCGCCTTCACCGCCTCGACCTCCTCTTTCCGGGGAGTCAGTCGCATGGGACAACCTTAACACCCCGGTCTCATCTTTACAGTGTGGGCGGGATGAGCTGCATCACACGGTCACGGAGCTGGTCCACGGTGCCGTCGTTGGGGATCACGTCGTCGTACAGGTACCCGGCGAGGGCGTTCTCGCTGATGTGGCCCGCCTCGCGGATCGGCACCAGGCCGGGCCGCTCGATCAGCACGACCAGGCCGCCACGGGCCCGGATCGCCTCGGCTTCGTTCGGGAAGCGCACGTCGGTGATGACGGTCGGGCCCCACGACTCGAAGTCACGGAACAGGGCGTCGACCCACACGTCCTCGCCGAGGAGCGTCCGTCCCGCCTCGGTGCCGCAGCGCTGGAGCAGCCCTCGGACCTGAAGCGACTCTGCCTTCACTCGCTCCCACCCGTGACGGGCCACCTCGTCAGCCAGAGCTTCGGCTTCGGCGTCCTCCACGGAGTCCACCCACGGGTTCAGGATGCTCAGGAATTCCTTCACCTTGTCGGCGAAGGCCCGACGCTGCCACCCCGATTCGAGGAGGACGTGCGCGGCGGTGTCCTTGCCCGAGCGCGCGGCGCCAGCAAGACCAATCAGCGGAACGTGCATTTGTCTGTCTCCTTCGTCTGGGTGGTCAGGCGGTCTGCGCGTCGGCGGCCGGAGCCGCCTCGTCGATGGCGGTCTCGAAGGACCACTCGCCCTCCATGAGGCTGCGGCGCATCTGAAGCTCGGCGTGACGGCCCTGGAGTTCGCGGAGCATCCGGTCGACCTCGCGGTACTCCTCCCGGAGGGCGGCGGTACGCTTGGCGCGCTTCTCGCGGGCGAGCGCGGCGGCCTTCGCGTGCACGAGGGCGGCGTCCTCCTGGTGGACGTTGACGAGGGCCTGGATCAGCTCGCGCGTCTTGTCACGGGTGCCCCTCGGCGCCGGGTAGTCGTCGATGCCGCCTTCCCTGCGGCGCACGGAGAAGTTCCAGTCCATGTCGCGCTTCGTGTAGACGTGCACCCCTTCGGCCAGGGTCGACCCCCAGACTTCGAGGTCGCCCTCGCAGTCGGCGTAGTGGGCCCGGCCGTACCCGACATAGAAGCCGGACGGGAGGAACTCCCAGGCGTTCTCGTTGGGGCCGTTCGTGTGCCAGGTGACGAGCGGCTCGTCGTACTTCGGCGTGATCCGGACTGTCCCGCGGATTCGGGGACCGGTCACCCGGTAGGCGGTCACCCACGGCCGGTCGGTGGTCGCCCACGGCTTGTCGTTGGGCTCCTCGGCCAGGCGCTCGAAGTAGACGATCCCGAAGGACAGGCCAACGTGCCCGGCGTACTCGAAGGTCAGGTTCTCGTTCATGGTGTCTCGGCTCTCTCGTGAGGGGGCCGCCCCTGCCCTCTCCCTGTGTGGACGGGGGCGGCTGGTGGGGGAAGGTCAGGCGGCGACGGTGCCGGCGGCTCGGGCGGAGTAGAAGGCGAGGGCCTCGCGGGCCTGGCTGCGGGCGTACGGCTTGCCGTAGAAGCCGAAGCAGTCGTCGACCGGCTCCCAGGTCTCCATGAACTGGTCGGGGTCGTCGTCACGGGTCCAGCCGACGCGCTCCTCGACGATGAAGCCCCACACGTCGCCCGTGGCCCATGCCTCGTACTCCTGCATTTCGGCCTCGATGTACCCCTCGCTGAGGAGCCCGGCGTCGAGGGCGAGGATCTCCTCGCCGGTCATGTACCAGAGGGAACGGGGGCCCCTCTCGGGGGCGGACTCCAGGACTATGCCGCCGTGCTCAGTGGCCACGTAGCGGGTGAAGCGGTCGACACCCTCCCACCGGTCCCACTTCAGGCGCTCCCACTCAGCGGCGAGGGGACCGCCGTCCTTGTCGACGGGGTGGTACTGCCCGAGGTGGGTGTCGATCGTGATGACGTGGACGAGCGTCTCGTCGTCGTTGCGGGGGTTCGTGGGGTGCTCGTCGAGGACCAGGCGCACGCGGAAGCGGCCGTCATCGGTGGTGGCGAGTACGTCGGACATGTGAGTCTCCTTCGAGGCTTCGGGGTGGGCCGCCCCCTGCTCTCCCTGTGTGCGGAGGGCGGCCCGTGAGTGGGTGGGTCAGGCAGCGAGGGCCGCGACGGCGGCGCGAGCATCCTTGTCCCAGTCGGGGAGGACGAGGCCGAGTTCGATGTAGCGGGCGGCGCGGGCCTGGGCGCGGCTGGGTCCAGAGAACTTGCAGCCCTTGTGACGGCGCGGCGGGGCCGGGTTCTTGCCCTTGCGCTCTCGCATGTGGCTGTAGAAGACCTCGATGTCGACGGCGCACAGCAGGCAGTACAGGGCCCATCGGTGCTCACTGCCGGGGTAGCCCTGGTGGACGCCCGCGCATCGGGTGCGGGTGCAGCCTTCCGGCTCGTCGACCGGGGTAGCTCGGGGGGTGTAGCCGAGTTCGAGCATGCGCCGCCAGGCGGCGGCGAGGGAGTCGCGGTTGCGCTTGTTGTCGGGCAGGAAGGAGGAGAGGGACGGTCCAGCGGTCATGTGCCCTTGCCTTTCGGGGAGTTGGGGAGGTCAGTTGCCGTTGGCGCGGTCGAGGGCCTCGTCGGCGTACGCGGTGAGGATTCGTTCTGCGATCTCGTGCTGTCGGTACGCGCTCGCCAGGAGCCGGATCTTCGCGCCGTAGTGGGCGAGGTAGCCGAGGTACGGGCCGAACTCCAAGGTCACGGCGTGCTTCATGTCGGCGTCGATCTGCGCCTTCTCGTCGGACAGGTCGATGTGGTCGCGGAGGTTCTTCATGCGGAGTCCTCGGGTCAGGTGTTGTCGGGTGCGGGGAGGTAGCCGAGAGTGCCGGCGGAGTCGACGACCCAGACCTCGCCGGGGTCGAGGACCAGATCGCGGATGGCTATCTCGGAGGCGCAGTGGTCGCAGCGGAAGAGACCGGAGACCGTCACCCCAAACGGGGCCTCGCTGCACTCGGCGCAGATGATCGTGATCACGGGTAACCTTTCGGGCAGGGCCGCCCCTCCCCGCTCCCTGTGGGGAGGGGCGGCCTCTTGCGCGGGGGTGGGGGTTACGCCTGTCGCTCGGCTTCGACCTCGGCGAGGATCGCGAGCAGCTCGTCACAGGCGGCGTACTCGGCGGGGCTGACGTGGCGCCATTCCTCGTCGGGGAGCATCTCGACCGGCAGAGACAGGGCCAGGCTCTCGGCGGTCTGGGCAAGGTTGCAGAGCATGTACCACTCCTGCGTGCCGGGGTCGTAGTCGTTGCGCCACGTGGTGACCTCTCGCGCGGTCTTGAGCACGTCGGCTACCAGGTTCTTGATCCTGTCGAACGCGATCGACTCGGCGTAGCGAATGGACGGTGGTCTCATGTTTACACTCCGTACTGTGAAAGGGATGGGGGTCAGGCAGACCAGAAGACGTGGATTCCGCCGAGGACCTCTTCGGCGTGCAGGCCGCCGCTGAACAGCTCCTCAGCCGCCCGCGTCCAGTCGATCGCGTTGAAGGGCCAGCGCGTCATGCGCTCCTTGTCCTCCTCGGAGGAGGTCATCTCGGCCCACTCCATCGCGTAGGCCGCTTCGTCCTCGTGGAAGCCCCGGTAGGCGTCGCGGAACTTGTCGACCCAGTGGGCCCGTTCGGACTGCTCACCGAACACCCCAACCCAGCAGGCGAAGGCTCCGGCCTCGTCCTCGCTCAGGTCCGACAGAGCCTCGGCGATCTCGGCCGCCTCGGACGGCGAGCATTCGCCGTCAAGGGCCCCACAGAACCCCTCGTGATCCATGACCCAGAGTTCCTCGTGAGAGGTCTCCCGCTTGTGCAGGTCGGCCGGGGTCACCAGATCGGCCGTGTCGGCGGAGTACCAATCGCCCACCAGGCGACCGGCGTTGTAGCAGGCCAGGCAGCCGATCCAAACTTGCGGGTCGACCTTGCGGACCGTGATCATGTGTCCTCGCTTTCGCGGTAGAGGTGGCCGCCCCTGCCCTCTCCCTGTGTGGGAAGGGGCGGCCGATGGGTGGGAGGTCAGGAGGAGAGGGCGGCTCGGCGGGGAGCAATGCGGCCCTGTCCGAGATCGGCGCGCTTACCGGCCTCGACGCCCTCTGTCCAGCCGGAGCCAGTCAGGCGCCGCACGGGGGCCGTGCGGATCTTCGGGTGCTCCCGCTTGAAGAGGGAGAGGACGGCCTCGGCTCGGTCGACGAGGACCAGCTCGGCGGAACGTCCGCCCGGCAGCGCCTCGGCCTCGGCGGCGGCCCGGCTCTCGGTGGTCTCAAGGCGCCGTGCGACAGCGATGCGGAAGCCGGACAGCCACGACTTCCGGTAGGCCGTGGTCGACTCCCCCGGCTGGGGGCGACCGTGCTTCATGCCGTTGTGGGCTTGAAGGAGGAGTGAGGTGTAGAGCATCTCCACGCGGTCGAGCGTCGAGGCGTGGCCGTAGATCTTGACGTGCTGGTAGTAGCGGCCGGTGAGGCGGTCGTACCGGCGCCACCGGACAGACCGGGCACCGATCGCGTCGGCTATCGACATCAGCAGGTTCGCGTTGTCGAGGATGTACGAGCCCTTGACGTCGATCGTGCGGGAGCCGAGCTTGTCCGACTCGGGGCGGGTCTCGGCGAGCATGGCGCGCTCGATGCCGTACTTCGCCATGAGGTCGGCCGCCTTCGCGAAGTACGCCTGCGCCTCCTCGGGGGTGGCGGCCGGGTCCTCGGCCTTGGCCAGGATGGAGCGGACCTTCGCGAGCCTGCTGTCTTCAGGCATGGGGGTAGCCATGTTGGAACCTTTCGGGGGTTCGATGCGGGCTGGCATCGTCAGGGGGTAGGCACCACCTACCGCCGACCTCCCTTCGGGAGGTTTCGCCTTTGCATCCGGTGAGGTCAGACGGCGAGCAGTTCCCAGCCGTCGAGGATGTGGCCGATGGCCGCCCCGTCCATGTGGGCCTTCGCTGCCGCCTCGCGCTCCTCGTACGTCGGCAGGTCAAAGCTCATGACCACCTGCTCGCGAGGGCTGACGTCGAGGGGCTCGAAGAACCCTGCGACCACCTCGTCACCGAACCGGAGAAGGAGAGAGACTGCGCCGCAGTCGGGGGCGAAGAAGGCGATCTTGTCGTCGGGCTCGATCATGGTTGGCTCGCTTTCGTGTGGGGGCCGCCCCTCCCACTCCCTGTCTGGGCAGGGGCGGCCAGTGAAGGTGAGGGGAGGGTCAGGCCGCTTCGGCGGGGACGAGACCCGCAGCACGCATCGCGTCGCGCACCTCGGTAAGCGCCGCCTTGACTTCCGCCAGGGCCTCGATGCGCTGCCCGCCCGCCTTGTACTGCCAGGACTGGAGCTTGAAGACCGGCGTATCGGTCGAGCCCTCGTAGCCACCGAGCCACTTCAAGATCGACCGGCGGTGCGCGAGGTCTGCCGCCTCGCGTCGGACCACGGCGGCCAAGAGGGTCTGCCAGTGGTGCTCGACCCAGAAGGCCGGGGTGTTCACCTGGTTCGTCAGCGCGGTACCGACGTGACCCGCGAGGCCCGACTCGTCGTCGTACTCATTGGCCAGGTTGTGAATCGAGCGGCTGCGGAACCGCTGGGCGGCGAGCCGCAGCTCCTCGCGGTCGGTCGACAGTGCGAGACAGACCACTCCGCGGTGACGGTCCACCATGCCGGCGGCAGCCTTGATCGCGTCGGAAAGGGTGCTCATGTGATCCTCGTGTTCAGGATGGATCGATGCGGGCTGGCATCGTCAGAGGGCAGGTACCGCCTGCCGCTGACACCCCGGAGGGGTGTTTCGCCTTTGCATCTGGGGGAGGCCGCCCCTCCCCGAGAGGGGGAGGTCAGGGAGGGACGGCGGTCGAGGGGGTCAGGCCCGGCGCAGGTCGCTGTTCGTCGTGACCTCCTGCACGGAGATCCCGTGCTCGTGCATCACGCCGCAGTCGTCCTCGCCGCACTCGCACTCTTCGCGGAGGATCTGTGCGTGCATCTCGGCGCAGCCCTGGGCGTACTGCCAGGCAGACCACAGCGAGGTGAATCGGGACTCGGCGTCGCGCTCGTATCCCTCGCGCTGCGTCACCAGGACTCGGCCGGTCGCCTGTGCTTCGACCTCCCAGAGGCCCACCAGGTCGCCGTTCTCACGCCAGACCCGGACCTCATGGTTCGGCTCGCACTCGCCCTCGAAGGTGCACCCGGAGCCGTCGCAGTAACCGGTGAAGCAGTGCCACGAGTTGGCCGGGTCGCAGTCTTCGTTGCGGCATGCTTCGCACTCGTGGGCGTTCATGATGTGCATCCCGCAGCACTCGCAGTCGTGCGCGCCCCGAATGATCTCCTGCGACTCGTCTTCGAGCAGCTCCCAGCCTTCGGGCACCCACTCGTCAACGTCGTCCGGCTCCTCGTCGAGGTAGTGGTCGATGTACGTCGTCTCGCCGTCCGCGTCCTCGACAATCAACATCAGGTAGTAGGTGGCGACAGAGGGGGCAACGATGGCAGCCATGTGTCCTCGCGTTCGAGAGAGGGGCCGCCCCTGCCCTCTCCCTGTGCGGGAAGGGGCGGCCGGGTCAATGTTTACACGCGGTGCTTAGAAGTCGACGGTCTCCACGAAACCGGCGTCCTCGTGCTCGGTGTCCTCGTTCTCGGCGAGCTGCGCTTCCAGCTCCTCGATCCGCTGACGCGCCTTGTCGTAGGCGTACGACACCTCGTCCAGCCGCATCCGCAGGTGGTAGGCGATGGTCAGCAGGTCGAACCGCTGCACATCCGGCTTCGCCAGGTTGACCGGCTGGACCCGCTTCGGGGCCTCCATCTGAGCGATCACCTCGGGGGTGACGAAGACGAACCCCCCGCAGTAGGAGCACCGCTCCTCGGCGTCCCGCTCGGACACCTCCGCCTCGTAGAAGGCGAAGTCGATGCACTGGTAGCACCTGAAATCGGTGTCCGACTTCTTGACTCCGACGCGCTTGCCGTACTCCCGGTCGGCGTCGCTGAACACGTACTCGGTCATGTGACCTGCTCTTTCGTGTCTCCGGGTCAAAGTTTACACTACCCGGATTCTTTCGCCGAACCGGTCTGGTTCGGCGTGGTCTCACCTTATCACGCTTGCCGTTCGGAGTTTCGCGTTTGGCCTGGTCAGCGGTAGGCACTCCCATTGTCCTACCGCCCGGACCATGTGGCCGGTTGCGCTACCCCTCCCGAACCTTGCGGTCCGTTCGGCGTGGCTACACCTTAACACGATTCCCGGTCCGTTCCGCAACCCCCTTGCGTGAGCTGCGGTTTCTCGGTTCTGCGTGCCATCCGTCCGCCCCGTTGCCGGGCCGTTCGTCGTGGTGTGGTCACACCTTAACACGACCGACCGGCCGCATCACAACCCCCCGTTTCTCGCCGCTCCCCTGGGGTGCCGCAGTCCTTAGCCTCTATACGCGCGGGCGCACCTGCCCGCTCTGGCCTGGTGTGTGCTGTGCGCCCTGCCTGACCCTGCCCTGTGCCCTTGCGTGCTCTCTGCCCTCTGTGTGCGCTGCTGTGCGCTGACGTGCCTATGCGTACTGACATGCGCTCTATGCATGCATGTGGTCAGGTGTGTCCGTTTGTGACCCTAGGCGGCCGGCCTGGTGCCTCAATGTCTGATTCACGCCCAAACGGCTGGCCTGGTCGACGTGCGTCGATTCGACCAGCCGTGGGCGGAGGGGTGGGGGTATGACCCCCTGGCGCCGCGCGCCCGAGCCGCCGGGTCTTAGCAGCTCGGATTCTGCCACGGTTCCAGGGTCGACGCGATCGCTAGCACCTACCCCGCTGTGCCGCAAGTTTCCGCAGGTCAGCACGCCTACGGCCACCCCGCAGGATGGCCGCCGGCACTACACGAGAATGGGGACTACGCGACCAGGCCGACGACGAGCGCGAGCGCGAGGACGGTGACCGATCCGGAGGTGATGTGGATGGCCGTCCGCAGGGCCGCGAACTTGCGGCGGGCAAGCTGCGAGCGTACGACGAGCTGCGCAGTGCGGCGGTCCGCGGCGAGGTCGGCGAGCACCTCGTCCGCGGTGCACTCGGCCCAGTGGAGGAAGGACCCCTGGGTCGCGTTGCCGATATGAGGACGCAGGACGAACAGCGTGACCAGCATCGCGGCGACCATGCCCGCTACCGCGATCCCGGCGAGAACGGTACCTACGACCGGCAGCTCGTGTCCGGGCAGCACCGCCACCAGGACGGCCAGCGGAATCCCGAGCGCCGTGAGCAACGCGGACGCCTTGCTGTCGGTCCGGGCGATCTCGGCCATCACCTCGGCGTGAGCTTGGGCGAGCCGGTCATCTGCGTTCGGCACGTCTACCCCTCGACGCGCAGGGACCGTCGCACCCGGTCCAGCCCAACGGCGCGGATGAGAAGTGCGGTGCCGACGCGGAATCCCTCCGGGCCGACGTTGATCACGGGCACGGGGTACGAGCCGCCTTCGGCCATGTGCAGACCCTCGGCCGGGTCCAGCCCGAGCACCTCCGATGCCTTGTCGAGGGTGACTGCCGGCGGCAACTCGTAGTCCGGCGCCGCGCCGTTCCCGTCGCCTCGTACGGCGAGGACTAAGTCGTCGAGGGGGTCCACGGCGGCCCGCATGATGGGCCGTTCGTCGCTCGTCATGACTCCCCGCCCTGCCTGTCTCGATGCCTCACGACGGCCGAAAGGATCTCCATGTCCAGCGCGTCCGCGACGCGCTCCATGTCGTCAGCGCTGAACGGGCGCTCGCGGTGTGCGCTGGCGATGTTCCGGATCATCTGGGCAACGGAGTGAGCCGAGAAGAGAGGCTCACCGGTCTCCGTGTTGATCAGAAACGGCAGGTTCAGCGGCACACTGCGCACGTCGTCGCTCATGCGTCCACGATAGCTGCGCTCGCCTGGGCGAAGTACGTCTTCACGTCTTCACGAAGAGGCGGCCGGCAGGCCGCCACAGTCGCAAGCCGTCTTCATGCTGTCCGCCCTCCGGGCGGCATCGCTCCTTCGCCGCTGCACTCCTTCGCCGTCGCCCTTCGGGCGCCGCCGGAGCGTGAGCGAGGTCACAGGCTTTCTCGTTTCCGAAAGCAAGATCATTTAGCGACTTCTAAGTGTAAGTACGTAAGTCGCAAGGCTCGCGAGGCTTGAGCCCCTAACGGGGCTCGCCTGCATGAAGACGCCGTACGTACAGCGCGAGTTGCAGGCTTGGCCCCGAAGGGGCCCCTGGTCGAAGACGGAAGACGCGAGTACGTACGTACGTCTTTCGCCCGAGGGGGTCTGCTTGAGACTCCTCGAACTCTGCGCTGGTTACGGCGGCTTGGGCATGGCTGTGGCCCCTCTCGTGAACGGCCGCGTCGTGTACGTGGCGGAGAGCGCGCCCGGCCCGAGCGCCGTCCTGGCCGAGAGATACCCGGACGCCCCCAACCTCGGCGACATCTGCGAGATCGACTGGGCTCAGCTCGTGGGCCAGGTCGACGTGATCACAGCGGGGTTCCCCTGCCAGGACATCAGCATTGCGGGGAACCGAATTGGCATACGAGGCGAGCGTTCTGGAGTTTGGGTCCACGTCGCTGAAGCAGTTCGCGTCATTCGACCGAAGCTCATCTTCTTGGAGAACGTCTCGAACCTCCGGACGCGCGGCCTCGAAGTCGTCGTCTCCGACCTGGCCGCGCTCGGGTATAGCGCGCGGTGGGTGTGCGTACGAGCTTCCGAAGCTGGTGCTCCCCACCTCCGTGACCGCTGGTTCTGTATCGCCACCCCTGAAGACGCCGACCGCGAACCTCGGCAGTAACGGCGGGCCCCGACCCCCGGCCGAGCGAAGGGCGGGCGGCCACGGTCCCACCCTCGATGACGAGGCGTCCTTCTCCCTCCCCTACTCGTGCGCGCTGCGCGAGGGCCGCGAGCCCGAGCCTGCGGTCGACGGCGCCCACTCCCCCGCTTCCTGGTGGGGCGAGTACCTCCCCGGCATTCGTCACTGGGAGGACGTGACCGGCCGGGCCGCTCCCCCGCCTACCGAGATCGGTCTTCAGGGCAGCCCGCGCGTCACCGCGCGATGGGTCGAGTGGCTCATGGGCCTGCCCGCCGGGCACGTCACCGACATTCCCGGCCTGACGCGCGGACAACAGCTCCAGATCCTCGGTAACGGCGTCGTCCCTCAACAGGCATCACTCGCGTTCGCAGCTCTCCTCGACCTGGGGGTGTAGATGCCGAACTGGTCCGAGTCGGACAGGCGCGAGCGTCTGCCGGCGGACTGGCCGAGAATCCGAATCCGCGTCCTGCGGCGGGACGGAAATCGCTGCACCGCCCGTGACCAGTACGGGAAGCGCTGCGAGGAAGTCGCAACGGACGTAGACCACATCGTGCCTGGTGACGACCATCGAGAAGCCAACCTGAGATCGCTCTGCGGGTGGCATCACCAGGCCAAATCGTCGCGCGAAGGCGCTCTCGCCCTGGCCGCGAAGCGCAAGCGCATGGATCGGCGGTTCCGCAGGACCGAGGGTCACCCCGGCCTGCTGTGAGCCGCAAGGGTCGATAGCTCAACTGGTAGAGCGCCGGTCTCCAAAGCCGGTGGCTGGGGGTTCGAGTCCCTCTCGGCCTGCATGGACATCTGGTCGTGGCTGTGGGTCGCATGGCTTGCGGCCTTCGGCGTCATCGAAGGAGTAGCTCTTGCACGAGACGACCGGGGAGACACCTTCTCCGAGCATGTCTGGAAGTGGTTCGGCATCGGACGACACGATGAACCTCGGCCTGCCGTCACGGGCTCAGTGCGACTGCGGCGTTTTGCTCTGCTCGCGTTCTGCGGCTGGCTGTCCGCTCACTTCCTGAGCGGCGGCGCGTTCTGATCTGACTCGAAGGAGGTGAGCCAGTGCCCGGCCCCGTACCCAACCGTGAAGCCGACCTGGCTCGCCCGCGCGAACGCAAGGGCAGCGACGTTCAGTCGGTGACGCGCGGCGTCGCCCGGCCCACGAAGGTGCCCAACGGCGACCGCTCCTGGCACCCGATCGCGAAGCGCCTGTGGGACTCCCTGAAGGAGTCCGGGCAGGCCGACTTCTACCAGGCATCTGACTGGGCCTTGGCCTACTCCCTCTGCGAAGACCTCTCCTTCTACAAGAAGTCGGGGAAGCGGTCGGGTCAGATGCTCCAGACCATCTACTCGGCCTTCGAGCGACTCCTCGTCGCCGAGGGCGACCGGCGCCGTGTGCGCATCGAACTGCATGAGCCCGAGCCCGAGGAGCAGTCCGCGGCTGTCCTCGCCATCGCCGATTACAAGAAGGATCTCGGACTCGCCGAATAGCTACGGGGGTGAGCCGCCATGATGAAGGCTCCCCCGAAGCTCACCGACGAGGAGATCGACGCCCTCGAACCGAGCTTCCTCGGCCCAACGTGGCTGCGGGAGCCGGACGGTTCGTGGAAGCTCCCCGAGCACACGCTCGGCTGGCAGATCGCCGGTTGGTGCGCCGAGTTCCTGAAGGCAGAGGACGGCGGCCCCTGGCGCTTCACGCGCGAGCAGCTCCGCTTCGTCCTGTGGTGGTACGCGGTCGACGAGACCGGCCGGTTCACCTACCGCAAGGGCGTCTTGCAGAGGCTCAAGGGCTGGGGCAAGGACCCCCTCTTGGCCGTGATTTCGCTTGTCGAGTTCGTCGGTCCGAGCCGCTTCTCGCACTGGGGCCCGGACGGGCAGCCGGTCGGCGTGCCCCACCCCCAGGCGTGGGTGCAGATTGCGGCCGTCAGCCGCGACCAGACCCGCAACACGATGACCCTGATGCCGAGCCTCATGAGCGACAAGCTCATCGAGACGTACGGCATCAAGGCCGGTGCCGAGCTGATCCGTGCGAACGGCGGCAGGCAGAGACTCGAAGCGGTCACCAGCTCGTTCCGCGCCCTCGAAGGCGGCCGAGTCACCTTCACCGTGCTCAACGAGACGCACCACTGGGTGACCGGCAACAACGGCGACCGCATGTACGAGACGATCGACGGTAACGCGACGAAGAAGGACTCGCGGTATCTGGCGATCACGAACGCTTACCTTCCCGGCGAAGACTCCGTGGCCGAGAAGATGCGCGAGGCGTACGAGAAGATCCTCGAAGGCCGCGCGGCCGACATCGGCTTCATGTACGACTCGATCGAGGCCCATCCGGCTACGCCCCTGACGCCCGAGGCGATCAGGATCGTGCTCCCGAAGATCCGCGGTGACGCGGTGTGGCTGCGGGTCGAGACAATCCTTCAGTCGATCCTCGACACGACCATCGCGCCCAGCCGCTCGCGGCGCATGTGGCTGAACCAGATCGTTGCGAGCGAGGACGCCCTCTTCGGCCCGGCCGAGTGGGATGTCCTGCGGGACGACGACAAGCAGCTCCAGCCCGGCGACGAGATCACGCTCGGGTTCGATGGCGGCCTCCGCGACGACAGCACAGCCCTGGTGGCTCTGCGCGTCAGCGACATGTGCGCCTTCGTGCTCGGCCTGTGGGAGAAGCCGGACGGCCCGCAGGGGAAGGACTGGGAAGTCCCCCGCGCCCAGGTCGACTCGGCTGTGCACGACGCCTTCCGCCTCTTCGAGGTGCAGGGCTTCTACGCCGACGTGGCGCTCTGGGAGTCCTACATCTCCGAGTGGTCGGCGGCGTACGGCGAGGGCCTGGCCGTGAAGGCGCCCGGCAAGGACGCGATCGGCTGGGACATGCGTACCAGCCTGAAGGCGTCGACCCTGGCGAACGAGCGCCTCATGAGGTCGATCTTCGACCGGAAGGTCTCCCACGACGGCGACCGCAAGCTCCGCCGGCACGTACTGAACGCGCGGCGCCGGACGAACAACTACGGGGTCAGCTTCGGCAAGGAAAGCCGAGAGAGCCCCAAGAAGGTCGACGCCTACGCCGCGCTCATGCTCGCGCACGAGGCCCTGTTCGACCTTCGCGCCCGAGGCAAGAAGGTCCGTAAGCGGACCGGCCGAGGGTTCTTCCTGTAGCGATGTAAAGATGAGACCCAAGGGTGGTGACCATGGCCGACCCCACGCCCGCCTCCCTGGCGGTGCAGCTCCTCGCCATCCTTGGCCGGGACAAAGACCGGCTGACCCGGATCGACAACTACCTCCACGGCAGGCATGACGACCCGTACATGCCCGCCATGGCTGACGACGAGTACCGGCTCCTCGCGAAGCGCGCGATCTCGAACTGGACGCCGCTTCTGGTCAACACCCCAGCGCAGGCCCTCTACGTGGACGGCTACCGCGCGGGTGATGACCAGGGCAAGGGCTCGGCTGCGGACCTCGCCTCCCCGCAGTGGGAGCACTGGCAGCGGTCCCGCCTCGACGCCCGCCAGTCGGCCATCTACAAGGGCGCATTGACGTACGGGCACGCGTTCACCCTGACCGAGCGGGTGAAGGGCAAGGTTCTGACGAAGGGCTTGTCCGCTCTCCGCACGTCCGCGCTCTACGAAGACCCAGCGAACGATGACACGCCCTATGCGGCGCTGACCGTCGTCACCTGGCCGGTCGCTGAATCCGCCGGCACCGCCCGCATGTGGGACGGCCGCTTCGAGTACGCGGTGCGGTTCAAGTCGCTCGACGACACGGACGGCGTGAGGGTCAGCAAGGGCAAGCGGCACGGCGCCTCGGAATGCCCAGTCACCCGCTTCGCCGCATCGGTCGACCTCGAAGGCCGCACGGTCGGCGTGATCGAGCCGATGATCCCGCTCCAGAACCGCATCAACCAGACGATCTTCGACTTGCTCCTCGCACAGTCCTACGGCTCCACGAAGGTCCGCACGGTGACGGGCATGGCCCCGCCGGTTCAGCGTGACCCGGAGACGGGCGAGGTCGTCTACGACGAGCAGGGCAACCCGATCCCCCTGCCCATCAACCACAACGCGAAGAGGTTTTTGTTCGCGGAGGACCCGGATGTAAAGTTTGGATCGCTGGACGAGACTCCGCTCGGCGGGTTCATCGACTCGATCGACATGAGCATCCGGCACCTCAGCGCCGTCGCGCAGGTCCCCCCTCATCACCTTTTGGGACAAATCGCCAACCTGTCGGCCGAAGCCTTGCAGGCCGCCGAGACGGCACTCTCCCGCAAGATCCAGGAGTTCCGGACCGTGTTCGGTGAAGCCTGGGAGAGAGTCTTCCGGTTGGCGGCCGAGCTGGAGGGCGCTGCCGGTATGGACGACTTCAAGGGCGAGGTCATCTGGCGCGACATGGAACAGCGTTCCCTCGCGCAGGCCGCTGACGCCCTGGGCAAGCTCAGGGAGCAACTCGGTATCCCCGCCAAGGGGTTGTGGAAACGCGTTCCGAACGTCACGCAAACCGAGCTGGACGAGTGGGACGACCTCGCAGACGAGGAAGACTCCGTAGGTCAGCTGGCTTCCGCGCTCACGCGGGCGACCGGCGAGCCTGAGCGGGTCACCGCGGATTCGGTGGCGGTGGCTGCGTAATGGCCCTGTCGAGGATGGTCGAGACCGACGAAGTCTCGGCCGCCTTCCACGTCGCGCTGACGGAGATCGGGGCCAGGACCACAGCCGAGGCCCTCGCCCTGTGGGCGGATGTCCCGGTTGAGCGGCGAGCGGCTACGGCTGGCGCCTGGCTCCGTAAGGCGATCACGCTGGTCATGAGCCGTCGCCGGCAGAGCCGGGATCTCGCGCGGGCCTACTACCGGCTCGCCCGAGCGCTCCAGACCGGCCGGACCGTCGTCGATCCGTACCACCCCGAACCGTCGTACGTGACCCTGGCGGACCTGCGCAGGGAGTTCGCCGAACTGGCGGGTACCTATGAGCCGCCCACTGAACAGGGGGGCGAGGCCGCGACCGTCGATGACGGGGAAGCCTCGCCCGCCCGGCCCGACGAAGACGACGAGGACGAACCCGACTGGGAGCGGGTCCTCGTCGAGGATCTCGAAGGGCTGCGCGAGGAAGAGGAGCGCATCGAGCGCCAGGCCGAGGCCGAGCTTCGGATCGCGCTGGAGGCCCTCGGCACCGCGAACCTCGACCGGCGCCTGACCGTCGAGGACGCCGACCCCAACGAAGCCCACCGCCAGGCGGGCGTACAGCAGGCCGCAGCCGCGTCCCGCGTCGCCATGAACGGCGCCAGGTCAACCAACTGGAACCACATGCGCCGCGACGGCCGCGCCCTCGGGTACGTACGCCTGTCGCGGACGGGCACCCCGTGCGGCTGGTGCGCCATGTTGATCAGTCGGGGCCCGGTCTACAAGAGCCGCGAGTCCGCGCTGTTCAACGACGGCGACAAGTACCACGACAACTGCAACTGCTACGCGATGCCGGTCTGGAACCGGGATCAGTACCAGTCGAGTGAGCTGACCGCGCTTTCGCGGCAGTACGAGGCCCTCTGGCCGGAGGTCACGAAGGGCCACAGCGGAAAGGCCGCGGTGACCGTATGGCGCCGCTTCATCCGCAGCAAGCAACGAGCCGCAGCCCTGGAGGCGCGGCAGTCCACCGACACAGCCCCGGAGGCGTGACGTGCCCGAAGAGAAGCCTGACGACAAGCCGACCGACGAGAAGCCCGGCGAGACTCCGCCCGAGCAGAAGCCGGACGACGAGCAGAAGCCGGACGACAAGGCCGGTGCCGGCGGCGAGTCCACCAACGAGGAAGACCAACTTCCCCCGTGGGCCCGCAAGGAGCTGGCCAAGGTCCGCAACGAGGCGGCCGGTTACCGCACTCGACTGCGAGACGCCGAGACGAAGCTCTCCGGAGCCAAGAGCCCGGAGGAGTTCGAGGCCGCCCTCGCCGAGGTGAAGCAGAAGAACGCGGAGCTGGAGCACTCCCTCGTCGTCGCGTCCGTGGCCCGGAAGTACGACCTCCCCGAGGAGCTGGCCGGACGCCTGCGCGGCACCACTCCCGAGGAGCTGGAAGCCGACGCGAAGGCCCTTCAGGCACTCGTCACCCCTGCCGCTCCTCCCGCCCTGGGAGGCGGCCTCACGCCGTCCGACGACGAGGACGACGGCGAGATGGACCCGCGCAAGCTCGCGCGGCGTTCACGGCGCTTCTAGCGCCCCCGATGACCCCCCTTACTCAACCCCCGTGCTGACTCGGCCGGGGGTTTCTTCATGCCCCCGGAGGTAGCTCCCTTGCCCACCCCTCAGCACCAGGTAGTCAAGCCGCAGAAGCTCGTCAATGCCGCAGTCGGCATGCTGGAGCAGGAACTCGTCATCCCGAACCTGTTCCAGAAGCAGGGCGTTGACCAGTTCAAGGGCGCCGAGAACGACACGATCTCGATGAAGGTCGAGGGAATCCTCCCGTTCCACGACTACGGGTGGAGGAACGACCGAACCTCGCCGATCGTCTTCGACGAGTACAGCGAGCGGACCATCGCTGTCACCTTCGGCGGGAACGTCTACTCGGCCGTCAAGCTCACCGACGAGCAGAACGACTTCGACATCGACAACTGGTCTAAGCTCCTGCGCCCGCAGTCCAAGGCGGTCGCTCGCGGTCTCCAGCGCCGGGCCGTCAACCTCCTGACCGGCCAGGCGTACAACGCCGTCATCGGCAACGCGGGGCAGAACCTTCGCGGCGCGCTCATCGAAGCCCGCCGGGTCCTGAACGCCTTCCACGCCCCGAAGGAGGGCCGTTACCTTCTGGTCGGTACCGAGTTCGAGTCGGCGCTCCTGAACGACGACAAGCTCAACCTCGCGCAGAACGTCGGCGACAGCGAGGCCGAGACCGCGCTCCGTACCGCCACCATCGGTGAGCGCTTCGGCTTCCGCATCGTGGTCGACCAGACCATCCCGGCGGATGCCGCGTACGCCTTCGCGTCCTCGGCGTTCATCTTCCTGTCCGGTGCCCCGAGCGTCCCGCAGTCCGTTCCCTACGGCGCGACCACCTCGTTCGAGTCCATCGCCCTGCGGTGGGTCCGCGACTACGACCCGCTCTACATGCAGGACCGCTCCGTCGTGAACACCTACGCAGGCTTCCGCTCGGTGACCGATGTCCTGGTCGGCTGGGACGCGGCGAACGAGAAGGAGATCGTTTCGACCGGCGAGCACTTCGTCCGGGGCATCAAGCTCACCCTCGACGGCGCCTCGAACTACCCGGCGGCCTCGTCCGAGCTGGCCAAGATCACCGGCGTCTCGGACGCGAAGGTGTGGACCCCGACCGGCATGAAGGCTGAGACCGACCCGGCCAACGCCTGATCCAGTCCGGCGGCCGTGTAAACATTGGACCTGCACGGTCGCCGGTCCTCGGCGAAAGGAGTCAGCTTGGCCTACGCCACGCTCGACGAGCTGAAGGGCCGTCTCGATTGGGAGCTGGACGCGGACGAGGAGCGCATCGCCTCGGGGGCGCTGGTGGATGCTTCGGAGCTTGCGGCCTCTTACGGCCGCGAGTGGCCCGAGGCCACGGCGCCCCGCCTGGTGAAGACGCTCGTTCTGAAGTCCACCGCGCGCTACATGCGCAACCCCAACGGCTACACACAGAGCCGGGCCGGTGACGAGACGCTGGCCTGGTCGGACGCTCACGGCCGAGACGCCGGCACCGTGTACTTCACCCGTGGGGAGATCCGTCTCCTCGAAGACCTCGCCGGGCGCAAGCGCGGCATCTACAGCGCGGCCGTCTCCGCCTGGGGTACGAAGCTCCCCCAGCGTGACGCGGCCGGGCACGTTCCCGTCGACTACAACGGCGACCCCTTCCCGTTCTTCAGCGACGGGGTGAGTCCCTGGTGAGTGTCCAGCGCAGACGAGGCCAGACGGCCCGCGTGTGGCGGACAAAGGAGCTGGTCGACAACCGGGGTAACACGGTGATCGCCGTGGACGAGGACAACCCCGTCACGGTCCGGGCCGCCTTCATCCCCCAGCGAAGCGGCAAGGCCGAGGTCCCCGGCCAGCAGCAGATCAACGTGACGCGCATGATCGTGGACGCCCATGTCGAGGGTGTCACCCTGTGGTCCCGCGTCGAGTACCAGGGCCGCATGTGGGACATCGTGACGCCGCCCGCCTACCACCACGGCGACCGCCGTACACGGCACTGGTCGATCGACATTAGGGAGCGACCCTGATGGCAGAGGTCTACAACACGGTCGCCGGCAAGAAGCTGGAGGAGTACATCGCCCGCATGCCCGGCGTACAGCGGTCACTCGACGAGGCCCGCTTCGAAGTCGCCGCGCGAGCCGAGGCCCTGCTACTCCAGCACCGCCAGGAAGGCCACGCGCACATCGACGTGGAAGACGGCCGGATCGACAAGTACGTGATCCTCGACGACGAGCGAGGCAAGGACGCCGCCCTGTCGATCGAGTACGGCCGCGCAGAGTCCATCGTCGTCAAGACGCGCAAGGACGGCACGAAGTACCTCGACGTGATCCCGGCCTCTGAGGGTCTGTTCATTCTGGCCCGCGCCGCGAACTTGCCCAAGAAGCGGAAGGGCAAGGTGCACCTCGACTGATGGCAGGACTCCCCGACCACATCAAGGCCATGGCGGAGCTGTCCCCCGTCGAGGATCTCCTTCTCGCCGTACTGCGCGAGGGCCTGCCCGGAATCCGGGTGAAGTCCCTCGTTGACCTGCACGAGACGTTCCCCCTGGTCCTGGTCCGCCGCGACCCGACATGGGGCGAGTGGCAGGGCGACACCCGCTTCACCGACGCCGCCCGCATCGTCGTCAACTGCTTCGCGCCCGACCCGAACGGGGACGAAGACGCGGCGATCCTCTCCGAGGCCGTGCGCGTCGTCCTGCGGGACGCCTGGCTGAACCAGAAGGTCTACCCGCGCAGGGGCCACATCATCCGCGTGGACCTGAACAGCGCACCGCGACGCGCTACGGACTGGGCGACCGCGACCGGCCCGGTTCAGTACGCCGACCTCCCTACGGGGATCTGGCGCTACGAGTCGATCTACGACGTGCAGATCCGCAAGCCGCGGACTCGCCCCTACACCCCCTAACAGCCCCTTCACGCAAGGCCCGGACCCCATCTCGGGGTGCCGGGCCTTTGTCGTGCGCGAGTAAGGATGCAGCCTCTTGGCGATCAACGACAACGCGACCCTTGTCGTAGGCAGTGGCAACTACCTGACGGCCCCTGTCGGGACGAACATGCCGGCGGATCTCCTGACCCCGGTCAGCCCGTGGCAGAACGTCGGACACACCTCCCTGGAAGACATCTTCGGCATCACGTCCGAGGGTGGCGAGGCGACCACCATCGGGTCGCTTCAGAACAAGTCCCTCCGCACCAAGTACAGCGCGCGGACCGAGACCATGACGTTCACGCTCCAGCAGTTCGATACCGCTGCGCTCAAGCTGTACTTCGGCGCCAACGCGCCGATCCTGCCGGACGGTTCGGTCGGTGTCCCCACGGACCCGCAGCCGACGCAGGCGGCCTTCATGGCGATCTTCATCGACGGCGACAACCACTTCGCCTTCTACGCCCCGCGCGCCGAGATTTACCGCGCGGACGACATGGCCATCTCCGACACGGAGTCCCTCGCCGGTCTGCCGCTCGGCGTCAAGCCGATGGCCTACGGCAACAACGTCTGGACGTACGCGATCACGCCTCTGGGTGGCGTCCTCGCGACCGGCGCTTCCGCCGGCACGCCTGGCGCCTTCAGCCCGGCTGGCGCTGTCGCCCCGGAGAACCTCGCCGCCATGTCCGGTGTCATCGCCACCCCGACGAGCGCGTGGACCACCGGTCAGCACGTCGTCCTCGGCGACGGCTCGAAGGCGTACTGGAACGGCACTACCTGGGTGGCTGGTCAGGCCGCCTGATAGCTCCCGGCGCGGGTGTGATGCGGACCCGCCCGCGCCGGGCTCCCCCCTTCTCTCTCAGGTCCGCAGTTCCTTTCCTGTCTTCTCACTCCGGAGGTCCGCACCCCCATGGCTTCTTTCTCCCTCGACGACATCCGCGCCGCCGCTGAGCGCAAGTACGGCTCGACCGACATCACCTTCGGCGAGGACGTTGTCCGTCTGCTCAACCCGCTCCGCCTGCCGAAGACCCGGCGTGACGCGCTCCTGTCCCTTCAGGAAGAGATGGGCAAGGAGGACACCGACCAGGCCGAGCTTCTGGCCCAGGCCATCCGCACCATCGCGGAGTCGGAGAAGGCCGCCGACAAGCTCCTCGAAGCCGTGGACGGTGACCTCGCGATCCTCGCCGAAATCTTCGGCCACTACGGCGAGAGCACTCAGGTGGGGGAAGCCTCGGCCTCGCAGGACTGATCGACGAGTACGGAGAGGGCCTGTACCCGGACCTGCTTTTCCATTTCGGCGTCGATCTCGCCGACGTGGTAGCGGGCCGGGGGCCTTCCCCTGCGCTCGTCCTTCTGCTCGTGCAGAGGCTTCCCGACACGTCGCTCACTGTCGCTCTGGCGTCTGGCGGTCGTGAGCATTTCGGCTGGGGTCAGGACCGGCATTTGACCGCTGACCTCTTTGACGCCCTCAACCAAAACACCAGGGCGACCGGCCAGTGGGGTAAGGGCAAGGCTCCGAAGATTCCGGCCTATCCGAGGCCAAAGGCGACCAAGGCCGAGAAGAAAAAGGACAAGGCCAAGAAGCCGCGGACCGTCGCGGAGATTTACAAGCACTTCCAGCGGAGGTAAGCCCGTGGCGTCGGAACCGAATATCGTCGGTCGCATTGCGGTCAAGGTCATGCCGGACACGTCCGGCTTCAAGCAAGACCTGAAGACCAAGCTCGAAAAGATCGAGAACGATCTCGCGATCACGATTCGGACGAAGGCCGACGCTGCCGGCGCCCGCTCCGATGTCCTTCAGGCCGTGCGCGACATCAACCGGGACAACAAGTCGACCGACTCCCGGAAGATCCGCTTCTTCACGAAGCTCGACCTGACCGGCATGTCGTCGGAGGTCAAGAAGGCCGCACAGGCGTACCAGCAGCGGGCGAACCAACACCGCATCACCTTCCGGGCCTCCGGTCAGCAGATGATCCAGGAGGCCCGGCGGGTCCGCCAGGGCGCCGACCAGGAATTGTCGGACCTGAGTCTCGGGGTCAACCTCGACTCGCAGGCGTCGGTGTCCAAGGCGATATCGAAGGTCCGGGCCGCGCTCGACGAACTCGCCCAGACCGACATCGACATCGACATCAACGCGGACTCCCTGAACGCGGCCGTCGACATGTTCGAGGATCGCCTCGGCGAGATCGCGCACATCAACCTGCGCGTCGACAAGGACTCTCAGTCCTCGGTGAAGTCGGCCATCGCCCAGATCGACCGGGAGCTTTCCGACCTTCGGGCCGTGAACGTGAAGGTCAAGCTCGACGAGGCGTCCCTCGAAGCGGAGAAGGAGCGGCTCGAAAAGCTCCTCCGCCTGGAGATCGGCTTCAACCCCCGCTCGACGAACTCCGTCAAGGCCGCTATCGCGAAGATTGACGCCGAGCTGGAGAAGTTCAAGGAGATCGACCTCTCGGTCCAGATGGACGAGGCGTCTCTCCTGAAGGCGCGCAAGCGCCTCGAAAAGCACCTGACCCTTGACCTGACCGTCGACAAGAAGTCGATGTCTTCCGTCGAGGGCGCGTTGAAGCAGATCGAAGACCAGCTCGCCGAGATGGGCCGGGAAGAGATCAAGGTCAAGATGGACCGGCGTTCTCTCCTGACCGCCCAGGCCCAGATGAAGGCCATTCTCGAAACCGAGATCCAGGCCAAGGTCACCGCGGATCGCGAGGCCGCCCAGAAGGCGCGCGACGAGATCCAGGCCCAGATGGACGCGCTCAAGGTCCGGCCAAAGCTCGACGAGCAGATGGTCGCCCAGACGAAGCGGCAGCTCGAAGCATCCTTCGAGCAGATGCGGGAGCTGAAGGCGAAGATCACTCCCGAGCTGGACGCGATGGAAAAGCGCAAGGTCGAGCGGGACATCGAAGACCTTCAGGAGAAGATCGACGGCCTCAAGGCCACGATCGAGCCCGAAGTCTCCCGTACCGGCATCCTCGCGACGCTCGCACACATGGCGACCCTCTCGCGGGACCGGATCGTCGAGCTGGTCCCGCGCGTGCAGCTCTCGGCAGCCGCGACGGCTACGGCGATGCTGCAAGCCCTGTCGGGCGCCCGCGTCCTGGGCGACATGTTCGAGCGCCTTGGCAACTCGATCAAGAACCTCGACAAGAACGCGCCGATCATCGGCACCCTGGCGACCGCGATAGCGGGCCTGTCGGCGTGGGGTATCAGCGCGGCCTCGAACCTGTTCACGATGTCCGCCTCGCTCGCGCAGATCGGGGCAACGTCCCTCGCTCTGCCCGGAATTCTCGGCGGAATGGCGATCGGCCTGGGTGTCACGGTCGCCGCCTTCAAGGACTTCAACAAGGTTCTTCCCGAGGTCAAGGGGAAGTTCTCCGAACTCCAAAACCTGATCAGCAACAACTTCTGGGACAAGGCCAAGGCGCCGATCCGGGAGCTGATCAATTCCCTTCTGCCCGAGCTTGAGGCCGGGTTCGGGAAGACCTCCACACAACTCGGCTCATTCTTCGGCGGCTTCGCCACCGCCATTCAGTCGACCGTCGGCCCTGCGCTGGGCGGCATGTTCGACGACCTCTCGAAGTCGATCGAGATCGCCACGGGCGGCACTGCCACCTGGGCGAACATGATCAAGATTCTGGGAACGGTCGGCGCAGGGTATCTCCCCCAGCTCGCGCAGTGGTTCGTGGATGTCTCCGAAAAGGCGAACGCCTGGATGGAGAGGAAGGGCGAGTCCGGCCTCAAGCAGGAGATCGACCAGGGCATCCAAGCTCTGAAGGATCTCGGCGGAATTCTGTACGAGGTCGGCGGCATCTTTGCCGGTATCTCTCGCGCAGCCACCGAGGCTGGCGGTTCCACGCTCGGAATGATCCGAAGCACCCTTGCCGGGATTCACACGGCTATCGACAGCTCTGGCGTCCAAGACGCAATGCGGATGCTGTTCTACGCCGCGCACCTGGCGATCGAGGAAATCGGAATCGTCGGCGGCGCCAACCTGAAGGCGTTCCTGGGAGAGTTCGTCGGTCTCCTGACCAGCGTCCTCCCGCAGGTCGGCAACATCATCGGCACGGCTGTGGGCGCCATCGCTGCCGCGCTGAATCAGCCGGCGGTAACCGAAGGCATCCGGGCCGTCTTCGACGGCATGCAGCAGGCGGTGTGGGCCCTCGCCCCGGCGATGGAGCCGCTCGGTGCTGCGTTCGGCGGCCTCCTGACCCTGGTCGGCTCGTTCCTGACGATGCTCGGCCCGCTGGTCGCGGCTGTCCTGACGCCTCTGTCCGAGGCGTTCACGATGCTCGTCCCCGCGATCGAGCCGCTGATCGGACTCCTCGGGGAGGCACTGGGCGGCGTTGTCGCCGCGCTGGCCCCGCTGATTATGGCCGTGGTTACGGCCGTCGTTCCGCTGATCGACGCGCTCGTTGCGGGCCTGACGCCGATCATCCCCATCCTGACCGCGGCTTTTGCCACGATGTCGGCCGCCCTTCAGCCGGTCATCGAAATCCTCATGGCGATTCTGTCGGCTGCAATTCTGCCGCTCATCCCGGTTGTGCAGCGCCTCGCCGCCGAATTCCTTCCGAAAATCTCCGAGGCTTTCGCCAAGGTGATGGAAGCCGTTCAGCCTCTCCTGGAAAAGCTGAAGGCTGTAGTCGACTTCATCATGCCGATCCTGGTACCGGCGATCGAGTGGCTGGCAGGAATTCTCCTCGACTCGTTGGTTGGGGCGCTGGAAGGCGTCGCGACTTTCTTCGAGGGCACGTTCGACCTGATCATGGGCGTCTGGAACACCTTCGCCGGTCTTTTCACCGGGGACTGGGGCCGGATGTGGAACGGCATCAAGCAGATCGGTTCCGGCATCTGGGGCATTATCAAGGGCGCCTTCATGGTGTTCATCAATGTCGGAATCCTGGGTGTCGGCAAGAAGATTCTGGCCGGGCTGAAGTCCCTCTGGGACAACATCTGGAACGGCATCAGGGGAACCGCGCTCTCGATCTGGGCTTCGATCAAGACGAACTGGTCGACGTTCATCGCGAACTTGAAGGCTGCGCCTGGCGAGGCTCTCCGAGCCATCGTGAAGTTCTTCGGTGATTGCTGGAAGACGATCAAGTCCGAGGCGGGTACCGCCTGGGAAGCGGTCAAGAAGGTCTTCAAGGAGAAGATCGACGACTGCGTGAAGTTCGTAAAGGACATCCCGAAGAACGTCAAGCAGATTTTCTCCGACGCGAAGTCTCTGCTTCTCGACGCCGGCAAGAAGATCATCACCGGTCTGATCGACGGCCTCAAGAGCATGTTCGGTTCGGTCAAGAGCACGCTCGGCGACCTGACGAGCAAGCTCACGGACTGGAAGGGCCCGGCCCCGAAGGACGCCAAGCTCCTTTACGACGCCGGTCGCCTGATCATCTCGGGTCTGATCAAGGGTCTGGAATCCCAGTACGACAGCGTCAAGAAGTCGCTGCAAGAGCTGACGGCGAAGATTCCGAAGAACGCCTCGAAGGGCCTGAAGGACCGGATCAACAAGGACCGGACTCAGCTTCTCAAGC
>NZ_JBEPEL010000066.1:0-39090 GCF_040300825.1 Streptomyces sp. NPDC000229 | reverse complement strand
GGCCGAACGCGGCGAGGTCACCACCCCGGCATCCCCGGGCACCCCCGTCGAGAGCGCGGGCGAGCCCGGCGAGGGCTACGCCACCAAGCTCCGCAGCCGAGAACTGCGCGCCCATGAAGGACGGCCCCAACTGGGAGATCTTCGGCAGCTGGTGGGGCCTGTCCCCCGCCCTGCTGATCCTGATCTTCCCGCTCGGCTTCCGGCTGACCTGCTACTACTACCGCAAGGCCTACTACCGGGGCTTCTGGGCCTCGCCCCCGGCCTGCGCGGTCGCCGAGCCGCACAAGAAGTACACGGGCGAGACCCGTTTCCCGCTGATCCTGCAGAACATCCACCGGTACTTCTTCTACGCCGCGCTGCCGGTCGCCGGGATCCTGACCTACGACACCGTGCTCGCCTTCCGCGACGCGTCGTACGCGTGGGGCCACATGGGCCTCGGGACGCTGGTCTTCCTCGTCAACATCGTGCTCATCTGGGCGTACACGCTCTCCTGCCACTCCTGCCGGCACATCGTCGGCGGCCGGCTGAAGCACTTCTCGAAGCACCCCGTCCGCTACCGGCTGTGGGGCTGGGTCGGCAAGCTGAACGCACGTCATATGCAGCTCGCGTGGGCGTCCCTGCTCAGCGTCGCGCTCGCCGACTTCTACGTGTACCTGCTCGCCAGCGGTGCTTTCGACGATCCGCGCTTCTTCTAGAAAAGGTGCTCATCGATGACGCAAGCGGAACGGCAGCAATGGGACGTCGTCGTGGTCGGCGCCGGCGGGGCGGGGCTGCGGGCGGCCATCGAGGCGCGTGAGCAGGGCGCCCGTACGGCCGTGATCTGCAAATCGCTGTTCGGCAAGGCCCACACGGTGATGGCCGAGGGCGGCATCGCCGCCTCCATGGGCAACGTCAACGCCGGGGACAACTGGCAGGTCCACTTCCGCGACACCATGCGCGGCGGGAAGTTCCTCAACCAGTGGCGCATGGCGGAGCTGCACGCGCGCGAGGCGCCGGACCGGGTGTGGGAGCTGGAGACGTGGGGCGCCCTCTTCGACCGTACGAAGGACGGCCGCATCTCGCAGCGCAACTTCGGCGGCCACGAGTACCCGCGGCTGGCCCACGTCGGCGACCGGACCGGCCTGGAGCTGATCCGGACGCTCCAGCAGAAGATCGTCGCCCTCCAGCAGGAGGACTTCCGCGCCTGTGGGGACTACGAGGCCCGGCTGAAGGTCTTCCAGGAGTGCACCGTCACCCGTGTCCTCAAGGACGACGACGGCCGGGTCGGCGGGACCTTCTGCTACGAGCGCGAGTCCGGCCGCTTCTTCGTGCTGGAGGCGCCTGCGGTCGTCCTGGCGACCGGCGGGATCGGCAAGTCCTTCAAGGTGACGTCCAACTCGTGGGAGTACACCGGCGACGGGCACGCGCTGGCCCTGCTGGCGGGCGCGCCGCTGGTGAACATGGAGTTCGTGCAGTTCCACCCGACCGGCATGGTCTGGCCGCCGTCGGTGAAGGGCATCCTGGTCACGGAGTCGGTGCGCGGCGACGGAGGGGTGCTGCGCAACTCCGAGGGCAAGCGGTTCATGTTCGACTACGTCCCTGACGTCTTCAAGGACAAGTACGCGGAGTCGGAGGAGGAGGGCGACCGCTGGTACGAGGACCCGGACAACAACCGGCGCCCGCCCGAACTGCTGCCGCGTGACGAGGTCGCCCGCGCCATCAACTCCGAGGTGAAGGCGGGGCGCGGTTCGCCGCACGGCGGGGTTTTCCTGGACGTGTCCACACGGATGCCCGCCGAGACGATCCGGCGCCGGCTGCCGTCGATGTACCACCAGTTCAAGGAGCTGGCGGACGTCGACATCACGGCCGAGGCGATGGAGGTGGGCCCCACCTGCCACTACGTGATGGGTGGCGTCGCCGTCGAGTCGGACACGGCCGCGGCGGTCGGTGTGCCGGGGCTGTTCGCGGCCGGTGAGGTCGCGGGCGGTATGCACGGCTCCAACCGGCTCGGCGGGAACTCGCTGTCCGACCTGCTGGTCTTCGGGCGCCGTGCCGGGCTGTACGCGGCCCAGTACGCGAGTGGTCTGCCCGCCCGCCCGGTGGTGGCCGACACCCAGGTCCACGCGGCGGCCGCGGAGGCGCTGCGCCCGTTCAGCGGTGACAGTCCCACCGGGGCGGGCGAGCGGTCGGAGAACCCGTACACCCTGCACCAGGAACTCCAGCAGACGATGAACGACCTGGTCGGCATCATCCGCCGAGAGGAGGAGATGAAGCAGGCGCTGCGGACCCTGGCCGAGCTGCGGCTGCGGGCCCAGGGCGCGGGCGTCGAGGGGCACCGGCAGTTCAACCCCGGCTGGCACCTGGCGCTGGACCTGCGGAACATGCTGCTGGTCAGCGAGTGCGTGGCGCGCGCGGCGCTGGAGCGCACGGAGAGCCGTGGCGGGCACACGCGGGAGGACTGCCCGGCCATGGAGCGCGAGTGGCGGCGGGTGAACCTGCTGTGCCGCATCGCCGACCCCGATTCCTCGGAAGGGCAGATCGCCCTCGAACGCACGACGACCGAACCCATCCGTCCCGACCTGCTCGCCCTGTTCGACAAGGAGGAGCTGGTCAAGTACCTCGCCGAAGAGGAGCTCTACGAGTGACCAGCTATGACGCGAGCTTCCGGGTGTGGCGGGGCGACCCGGACGGCGGCGGACTGAAGGACTTCACCGTCGAGGTGAACGAGGGCGAGGTCGTCCTCGACATCATCCACCGGCTCCAGGCCACCCAGGCCCCGGACCTGGCGGTGCGCTGGAACTGCAAGGCGGGCAAGTGCGGTTCGTGCAGTGCCGAGATCAACGGCCGGCCACGGCTGATGTGCATGACGCGGATGTCGGTGTTCTCGCGGGACGAGGTCATCACGGTGACCCCGCTGCGCGCCTTCCCCGTCGTCCGCGACCTGGTGACGGACGTGTCCTTCAACTACGAGAAGGCCCGGGAGGTCCCGGCCTTCGTCCCGCCGCCGGGTGTGGCACCGGGTGAGTACCGGATGCAGCAGATCGATGTGGAACGTCCGCAGGAGTTCCGCAAGTGCATCGAGTGCTTCCTGTGCCAGGACACCTGCCATGTGGTGCGGGACCACGAGGAGAACAAGTCGGCCTTCGCCGGGCCGCGCTTCCTGATGCGCATCGCCGAACTGGACATGCACCCCCTGGACGCGGCGGCGGACTCCGGCCTCGACCGCAAGCGCACGGCGCAGGAGGAGCACGGGCTCGGCTACTGCAACATCACCAAGTGCTGCACGGAGGTCTGCCCCGAGCAGATCAAGATCACCGACAATGCGCTGATCCCGCTGAAGGAGCGGGCGGTGGACCGCAAGTACGACCCGCTGGTCTGGCTCGGCAACAAGATCACCCGCCGGAGGTCCTGACCCGGCCCCGGACACGACCTAGTGCCAGCCGGCCTTGTAGGCGGCCCAGTCCTCCTCCTTCGCCGCGAAGTCGACGTACAGCGCGACCCCGAACCGCTCCCGGTCGCGGTCCGTGCGCCCCAGCCCCAGCCGGGTGCCGCGGACCGCGGCCGCGACGGTCTCCGCCGACTCGTGGTGACCGAGGTCGTCCTCGTGGAAGAACGGCAGGCCCATCAGCAGGTCGGTGTCCTCGGGTGTCACCTCCAGCGCGAGCGAGGTCTGCTGGGCGACATAGCCGCCGTACATGCCCTCCAGCGGCATCCACGTGTCGTACGACATCACGGCTATCTGGTCGACCCGGCGGGCCACCTCCCCGAAGAACTCCTGCGACCACCACTTCTCGCTGCCGCTCAGCGCGCCGTTCACCGCGTGGGCCGCGGGCAGCGGGTCTATCTGGTGGGCGGCGACCGACAGGGGCGCCTTGCGGGCCCGCGTCACCCTGCCGAGGTCGTCGAGGAGCGAGAGGTAATTCCGGTCGTCGGAGAGCAGGGGCTCCAGGTCGAAGTGGACACCGTCGAAGCCCGCGTCCAGGATCTGCCGTGCCGAGCGCACGACGGCGGCCCTGGACTCGGCCCGCTCCAGCCGGAGCCCGTTCGGGCCCTCGGTGGCCAGCACGTCGCCGAGCCACGCCTGCACCCGTATGCCGGGCATCGTGCGGTGCACGGAGTCGATCAGCCACCGCGCCCTCGGATACCGCGCTGCGGGAAGCGTCCCGTCGTGCTCCAGCGGCCCGGCGTGGACGTACAGGTCCCGGATTCCCGTCCCCTTTGTCCGGGCGGCGAAGGCGGCGAGGTCGGCGTCCTTCTTCCGCCCGTCCACCCAGGCGTGCCCGAGCCAGATGGCGTCCTTGCCCCGGGTCTTCGTCCCCTCCTGCAGATCCCCCGCGTAGTTCACCCGCAACGCCGCCCAAGCGGCGAGCGGGGGCAGCGCGATCAGCACGGCCAGCACCAGCGCGACCCGCCTGGGCCACCTGAGCCTCGGACTCGCGAGCCTCGCCCGCAGCGCTCGTACGTTCACATCAAGCCCCCCGTCAGCGGTGCCGAACGATCTCCACACTAGCTTTCGCCACTGACAGTGACGAAAGGCGTCCGGTCGCGCACGCCCAAACACCGTCATAGCCTCACGAATGTGACACGGAGAGCCACCCCGGGCTTCCTCGCCGTCCTCCTCGGTGCACTGGTGGCGGCGTGGTGGCTGGTCCTGCCCGGCGCGCCGGGCGGCGCGCACGCCGACGATCCGGTCGACCTGTCCCGGCAGGGCCAGATCACCGACAAGGTCGCCGCCCTGGAAGGGCGCGAGCGGGACGTCAGCCAGGCGCTCGAAGAGCTCTACGAGGAACGGCGCGTGCAGCTCTTCGTGGTGTACGTACGCGATTTCTCCGGGCGCGCGGCGCAGGAATGGGCCGACGCCACCTCGGTCAGGAACGGACTCGGGACAGACGACGTCCTGCTCGCCGTCGCCACGCACGACCGGCAGTACGCCTACTCCGCCGACCCCGCCTCCCGCCTCACCCAGGCCGGCCTGGACGAGGTCGCGCGGACCGCCGTCGAGCCGGCGCTGCGGCAGAACGACTGGGCGGGGGCCGCGATCGGCGCCGCCCGGGGGTACGCCGCCGTACTCGCCGGGCGGCCGGTGCCCGCCCCCGCCATCACGCCCGGCCCGGCCGACCCGGGCGGCGAGGGCGGCGGTTCGGGCACCGACCTCGTCCTTCCCGTAGTGCTGCTCGTCGGGGCCGGCGCGGTCGCGGCGTACACGTACACCAAGCGCCGGCGGCGGACCGCGACGCGCACCACACCGCACGGCGCCGGTGAGGCGCGGTGGGGCCCGGCGCCGGAACCCTCCGTGGCGGACCTGGACACCCGCGCGCAGCGGGTGCTCGTCGACACGGACGACGCCGTACGGACGAGCGAGGAGGAGCTGGGGTTCGCCGTCGCGCAGTTCGGGGAAGAGGCGGCGAAACCCTTCACCGAGGCGGTGGCGTACGCGAAGGGTGAGCTGACCGCGGCCTTCCGGCTGCGTCAGCAGCTCGACGACGCGTACCCGGAGGACGAGGCGACCCGCCGCCGGATGCTGGAGGAGATCGTCGCCCGCTGTGGTGAGGCCGACCGGCGGCTGGACGCGGAGGCGGAGGCGTTCGACCGGCTGCGTGCCCTGGAGCGGACGGCGCCACAGGCGCTCGCCGCGGCGGAGTCGGCGTTCCGGGAGGTGAGCGGCCGGGCGGACCTGGCGGATGCCGCGCTCGTCGCGATGCGCGACCGGTACGCGGAGTCGGCCGCCGTGCCCGTGGCGGGCGGGGTCGAGCAGGCCAGGGACCGGCTCCTGTTCGTCTCGGCGAACCTGGAGCGGGCGCGGGAGGCGGTGCAAGGGGACGACAACGCCACGGCGGCGGTGCATGTGCGGGCCGCCGAGGGCGCTCTCGACCAGGCGGCGCGGCTCGTCGACGCCGTGGACCGGCGCGCCAGGGAACTGGCGGAGGCCGCGGGCAGGCTGCCGACCGCGCTCGCCGACACCGAGGCCGATCTCGCCGACGCCGGCGGGCGCTTGAACGGGACGGCGGACGGGGTGCCGATGGCCGATCTGAGGGGCCGGACCGCCCGCGCCGAGTCGGTCGTCGCGGACGTACGGGCCGCTGTCGAGGCCGGGCGGTACGACCCGATCGACGCGCTGCGCCGGGTCGAGGAGGCGGACGCCGCTCTGGACGAGGCGCTGGCGGGCGCGCGGGAGCGGGAACAGGGCTCGCGGCGGGCGCGGGCGCTCCTCGACCAGGCGATGCTCACGGCCAGCTCCACGATCGAGGCCGCGGCGGACTACATCGCGACGCACCGGGGGGCGGTCGGCGCTCAAGCCCGTACCCGGCTGGCCGAGGCGCACCGGCGGCTGGAGCGGGCGCGGGAGCTGGCGACGGCGGACCTCACGCCGGCCGGCGCGGGTGACGCACAGGGCGCGCTGGCCGAGGCGCAGCAGGCGGACGTGCTGGCCCGGCAGGCGCAGAGCCTCGCCGAGCAGGACGTGGGCGGGTACGGGAACGTGTTCGGGCCGGGCGGCGCCTCCGGGGCGGGAGGGGGCTCCGGACTGGGCGGCGCGGTGCTCGGCGGGATCCTCCTCGGCGGCCTGCTCGGCGGTGGCGGCCGAGGAGGCGGGGGGTACGGCGGGGGCTTCGGTGGTGGTTTCGGCGGAGGTTTCGGCGGGGGCAGGGGCGGAGGCGGCGGGCCCGGCCGCTTCGGCGGCGGGGGCACCCGCGGCCGGCTGGGCGGTGGCGGCCGGTTCTGACGGTCCCTGATTCATCGGCGTACAAGGATCGGCGTACAAGGAGACGTGCCATGACCAAGCAGACCATCCTCGGCCGGGTCGCCCAGCTGGCGAAGGCGAATGTCAACGCCCTGCTGGACCAGGCCGAGGACCCGCAGCTGATGCTGGACCAGCTCATCCGCGACTACTCCGCCAACATCAGCGAGGCCGAGCAGGCGGTGGCGAGCACCATCGGCAATCTGCGCCTGCTGGAGCAGGACCACCAGGAGGACGTGGACGCGGCCCGGGAGTGGGGCGAGAAGGCCCGGGCGGCCAGCGCGAAGGCGGACGAGCTGCGCGCGTCGGACCGGCCGGCCCTGGCGGACAAGTTCGACAACCTGGCGAAGGTGGCACTGGGCCGGCAGCTCCAGTCGGAGCAGGAGGCGCGGACCGCCGAGCCGACGATCGCCTCCCAGCGGGAGGTGGTCGACAAGCTGAAGTCCGGCCTGGAGGAGATGAAGGCGAAGCTGGGCCAGCTGCGGGCCAAGCGCGACGAGCTGGTGGCCCGCGCCACCTCGGCCCGCGCGCAGAACCGCATGATGGACGCGGTCAGGAGCATCGACCTGATGGACCCGACGAGCGAGCTGAGCCGTTTCGAGGACAAGGTACGGCGCGAGGAGGCGAAGGCCCTGGGCAAGCAGGAGCTGGCCGCCTCCTCGCTGGACGCCCAGTTCGAGCAGCTCGAGGGACTCGGCGACCGCGCCGAGATCGAGGCCCGGCTGGCGGCCCTGAAGGCGGCGGCCTGACGCCCGGGCGCGGGTCCGCCGGGCGCCTGGCGACACGCTCCCGTGGGCCCGGGCCCCGCACAGGGCCGGGCCGTGGGGGTCAGAACATGCTCAGCAGCTGGTCGACGGTCGGTTCCGCCGTGGCGTCACCGTCCGGGAGCGGCAGTTCGAACCAGACCGTCTTGCCGCGTGGGGTGCGGCGGGACCCCCAGCCGGCGCTGAGCAGTCCGACGAGCTGGAGGCCCCGGCCGCCCTCGTCGGTGTCGCGGGCCCGGCGCCGCCGGGGCTGGACGAGCCCCGCGTCCCACACCTCGCACACGAGGGTGCGGTCGCGCAGCAACCGGAGCCGTATCTCGCCCTCGCCGTAGCGCAGCGCGTTGGTGACGAGTTCACTGACGAGCAGTTCGACCGTGTCGACGAGCGGTTCGAGGTCCCAGGCGGTCAGCTGGGCACGGGCCAGCTCCCGGGCGCGCCCCACCGAACGGGGCTCGCGGGGCAGCCTCCAGTCGCCGACGGCCTCGGCGGGCAGCCCCTGGATGCGGGCCATCAGCAGGGCGATGTCGTCCTCGCCGTGCCGGGTGTCGAGGGTGTTCAGGACGTGGTCGCAGACGTCCTCCAACGGCCGGGCAGGATCGGTGAGCGCGCTGCGGAAGGCCTGCATGCCCTCGTCGAGGGGGTGGTCGCGGGACTCGACGAGCCCGTCCGTGTAGAGGGCGAGCAGCGCGCCTTCGGGAAGTTCCACCTCCACCTCCTCGAAGGGCTCGCCGCCGACGCCGAGGGGCATCCCGGGCGGGACGTCCAGCAGCAGCGCCGCCTCGCCCGGTTCGACGAGCACCGGCGGCAGGTGGCCGGCGTTGGCGAACGTGCAGCGGCGGGTGACCGAGTCGTACACGGCGTAGACGCACGTCGCCAGGTAGACCTCGGACAGCTCCGGACCGCGTGTCTGGGTGGCGACCCGGGAGGCCTGCCCGCCTCCGGTGGGGGTGCCGAGGCCCCGGGCGATCTCGTCGAGGTGGGAGAGCACCTCCGCAGGCTCCAGGTCGAGCTGGGCCAGGGTGCGTACGGCGGTACGGAGTTCCCCCATGGCGACGGCGGCCCGCAGCCCGCGCCCCATCACGTCACCGACGACCAGGGCGGTGCGGTGGCCGGGCAGCTGGATGACGTCGAACCAGTCGCCGCCGACCTCGGTGGCGGTGTTGCCGGGCAGGTAGCGGCAGGCGATGTCCAGACCGGCGGCCTCGGGGTCACCGGGCGGGAGGAGACTGCGCTGGAGGATCAGGGCACGTTCGTGCTCCCGGCGGTAGAGGCGGGCGTTGTCGATGCAGACCGCGGCGCGGGCGGCCAGCTCGACGGCGAGCGCCCGGTCCCGTTCGCCGAAGGGCTCGCTGCCCTTGGTGCGGGAGAACTGCACCAGTCCCACGACGGTGTCGTGGGCGACCATCGGCACGACGAGCGTGGACTGCACGAGGCTGCCGTCGACGCCGGGGATGCTGCGCAGCCGGCCGGTGCGCAGGGCGCTCGCGCAGGGTGAGTGGAAGGGGTAGCGGTGGATGGCGCCCATGTCTATGGGTGCCGTTTCGCAGCAGCCGGGCGTGGCACCGGGGTTCACCAGCGGGGCGTCGGAGACGGCGCTGGCGAAGGCGACCCTGCGCAGTTCGGCGCTGGCCCCGTCGGCCCTTCCCGGTGGCGCCTCGTCGCCGGAGAGCAGCCCCTGGTAGAGGTCGACGGAGGCGAGGTCGCAGAAGCCGGGTACGGCGACGTCGAGGAGCTCGCGGGCGGTGGTCTCCAGGTCGAGGGAGTTGCCGATGCGGGCGCCGGCCTCGTTGAGGAGGGCCAGGTTGCGGCGGGCGCTGGCGGCCTCGCGGGCGGCGATCTGGCGGCGGGTGACGTCGGTGCCCAGTCCGGCGACGCCGACGGGCCGGCCGGAGCCGCTGTGCACCCGGTAGAGGTTGACCGACCAGTGCCGGCGTTCGGTGCTGCCGGGCACGGCGCCGGTGAGCTGGAGGTCGGTGACGGACTCGCCGGTCTCCAGTACCCGCCGCAGTGCGGCGGTCATCCGCTCGGCCTCGGAGCGGGAGAGGTAGTCGTGGACGGTACGGCCCCGGTGGTCCTCGGCGGAGCCGCCGAAGACGGTCGCGAAGCGCTGGTTGGCGCGCTTGACCGTGAGGTCCGTGTCGAACAACAGGAAGCCGAAAGGGGATTGACCGAAAATCGCCTGTGAAGCGGCGAGGTCCGTCTCAATCCGCCGCAGTGCGCGTACGTCGACGACGATGCAGAGCGCGCCCTTCTCGCCGCTCTCGGTCTCACTCGGCATCACATAGACCTCGGCGATCCCGCGCGCCCGCCGCTCCCCCGGCACCCGGAACGGGACCAGGCCCGTCCACTCCTTGCCGTCGAGGATCTCGGAGACCTTCCGGTGGCCGCGCGAGCGCAGCTCGGTCGGCATGAACGCCTCGACCGGGTCCTTGCCCCTGACCTCCTCGGCGGTGATGCCGAACAGGTCGGAGGCACGAAGGCTCCACTGGTCGACCAGCCCGTCGGGGCCGATCGAGAAGGAGGCGACCCTGATGTAGTCGTAGATCGAGCCAGGCGGACTGCTCTGCCACACGACGCCGTTCGCCGTCTCAGATATCTCGCTCACGCGACCGTCCCCTCCAGCTCACCGCACCGGACCGGCCATTCCCGCAGTATTCAGCACTACGGCCCCCGTCGGCACGCCGTTCACGATCACAGGGTGGTCTCGTTCGTTTTGAGCCGAGCCCGGAGGTGATCGTTGTCCCTTCCCTCTTCTAACCAGGCAGGGCCAGCTCGAACCACACCGTCTTGCCCGACCTGCCCTTTCGGGTCCCCCACCGGCGGGCGGAACACGCGACGAGCTGCAGCCCGCGGCCCCCTTCGTCGTCCGGGCCGGCGACGCGCTCCAGAGGTGGATCCGGAAGCGGATCGGAGACCTCGACCAGCAGCGCGGGCTGCGACGGGAAGGGCTCCTCGTCGGAGTGCAGCCGGATCAGTCGGACCCCGATGGGGCCGGAGGCGTAGCGCAGGGAATTGGTCACCAGCTCGCTCACCAGCAGCACGGTCATGTCGCAGATCGCCGAGTCCAGCCGCCAGGCGCGCAGCGCGTCACGGACCGCGTGGCGGGCGGCGCGTACGGCGTCGAGTTCAGCCGGAAAGGCCCACTCGGCGCACTCGCCTTCGGTGTCGATCACGCCGACCACTTCCCAGACCGAGCAGCAGACCCACGTCCAATTTCGGTGGGTTAATCAGCACATACCCGATATTCGAGGCGGGCTATCGCCGTAGTGGGCGCATGGTGGCACGAACGGCGTACACGCCGGGCGCGCGCTCATCACCGAGTCCCCGCGCCCGCGCACGTCGCCCGCTCCGGGAGGCGGCCCCTCCCCGGGTCCCCTCCTCGGGGCCGCTCCTCGTTGCCGCTCCTCATTGCCGCCTCGGGGGTGCTCCTCGTTGCCGCCGCGGGACCCTTCCCCCGGGGCGCGGCGTAGGGCCCGGTGGCGGGCGGGGTGTCAGGCCGGGTCGCCGAGATGGCCGGTGGCGGAACCAGTGGGCAGCCGGCGCGCAACCTCCGCCACGGCGGGACGGTCCTGATCCAGCCAGTCGACAGTGTCCAGTTCGTGCCGGTACAGCCAGCGCAACTCGTCGTGATCCTCCAACGGGCGCGGCTCACCGGAGATCAGCCGGGCCGTCCACACCTGGAGTACGTAACCGGGCGCCAGCGGCCATTCCCCGGGGATCCGTTCACCCGGCTCCGTCTCCACGCCCAGCTCTTCGCGCAGCTCACGCACGAGGGCCTGCCGGGCGGTCTCCCCCGGCTCCAGTTTGCCGCCCGGCAGCTCCCACCGGCCGGCGAGCTGCGGAGGGGCACTACGGCGCGCGGCCAGCAGCCGCCCCCGGTCGAAGACGGCCCCGGCCACCACCACACGATCTGTCATGCGCCGGAGCGTAACGCGCGGCGGACCGGCGCCCTGGTCCGCGGTCGACCCGGTCACCGCGGTCGACCCGGTCACCGCGGTCGGCGCGGCCGGCTCCGTCAGCGCGGTCGGCTCACGGGCTGACCCACGCGCTCCACCCAGTAGAGCTGCTGGTGTCCGCGCGTATCGAGACTGTCGGCGATCTTCTGCGCCTCGTCCCGCGTCGCGTACCTGCCCACCCGGTAGTGGTTGCCGTTGTCGTCCTGCCGGATCACCAGCCAGGGAAGGACCGCGCCACTCTCACTCATCACGCCTCACCCTCCGCCGGCCTGCCCGCTTCTAAGCATCCCCACGAAACCGCAATCCGCATATGCCTGAGCGTACGCCTGACCTTTACTGAGCGGATACGTGTTTTTACAAAGAGGTACGCATCCGGCCAGGAACGCGGTGCGGAAAGGGGGCGCACCCGGCCGGGTGCGCCCCCTTGCGCGGAGCCATGCGGGACTGACGGCCCGTCAAAGCCGCCCGGTCACCGGACCGGGAGGTGATAGGCGATCCGGTAGCGGTCGGCCGGCACGACCACGTCGGCCGTCTCGACCGCCCTCCCCGAGGCGTAGTACGTCCGCTCCACCACCATCACCACATGACCGGGCACGCCCCCGAGCGTCAGGAGCTCCTCCGCCAGCCCCGGCCTCGCACCGACCTCCTCCACCACGTTGTCCACGACGATGTCGATCGCGGCCATCCGCTCGACGACCCCGCAGCCGCCCAGCGGCCCTTCCTCGGGCAGCATGACGGGCGTACGCCCGGTGACGGCGAGCGGCTCCCAGGAGGTGGAGAGCATCATCGGCTCCCCCGCTCCCCGGAAGACGTACCGCGTGCGCATCACCCGCTCCCCCGGCTCGATGCCGAGACGCCCGGCGATCGTGGCGCTCGCCGGCTCCTGCTCGCTGCTGGACTCCCAGGTGCCGCGTGCCCCCTCGGCCGCCTGCTCCTGCCGGAAGGGGTTGGCACCGGTGGTCAGCCCGTAGCCGGAGCGGGCGATCCGGCGCGGCACGGGTCGCTCCCGGACATACGTCCCCGACCCCGAGCGGCCTTCGACGAGCCCCTCGGCCATCAGCACCTTGCGGGCCTCCAGGGCGACGGTGTCCGAGACGCCGTACTCCTCGCGGATGCGGGCCTGCGAGGGGAGCCGGGTGTGGGGCGGGAGCGAACCATTGACGATCTTTTCCCGGAGATCGCTCGCAACGCGCAGATAAGCGGGCTGCTCACCGAAGGTCACGGGCCACTCCCATCAGGTTGACAGACAGCAACAGCCTGGCAACCGTGGGTTGCCCGCCGCAAGCATGGGCCAGGGTTTCACTCGAAGTGATGACCGCTGTTTGAGCACCTGCTCGCCATGGGTATCGGGCGGTAACACCGGCGCCCGGACGAGACCTCTCCCGCGCCCTGGCCCACCACCGCACCTGCCCCGGCCCCACACCGCACGGCGGCGCGTCCCCGCACCGCACCGGCCCCCTGCCTGGCTCAGGAGGTGCCCGTGGGCTCCTCCGGCGGCGTGACGGCCAGCTTCAGAGCGCCGCGCACCTTCAGACCCAGGTCGGCCGGGAGCCCGTCGTACGCGGGGTCGTAGTGCTCCCAGAAGGTGTCCGGATCCGTGGCGGCCGCCATCTTCGCCCAGTGCTCACGGGCCGCCTCCAGCTCCTCGACCAGGTCCGCCACCGGCTTCTGCGCACCGGCCGGCCACTGGTGGCCCTTCAGCTGCGTGATCGCCCCGCTCAGCTTCTCCGACACGTTCCCGGCCCAGGCGACATTGGCCCCCTGGTCCTCCTCGACGTCGGCCTCCGGCTCCGTCAACAGGGCGGCGTCGATCCCGTTCATCGGCTTCAGGAAGGCGGCCTGGTGCTCGTCCAGGGTCGTCTCGTCAGTGCGCACCGAGCCGGTGAGCTTGCCCTTCTCGGCGGCGAAGGAGCAGGTCACGGCGCGGTCACCGAGGGCCCAACTCTCCTTGCTCGGCTGGTAGTAGTACATCCAGGCGTTGTCCGGGACCGCCCAGGTGTCCAGCGCGTACGCGCTGTTGAGCTCCTCGCAGCGCTTTTCGGCGATCGGCTCGATGGGCTTGTCACCGGGCCACGTGTCGAACTCGGTGATCTTGAAGCTGCCGGTTATCTCACCGTCGTGCGGCTTGGCGCAGTCGACGATCGTGACGTCGACGGTCTCCACCTCGATGGCGCCGCCCGGACTGTTGAAGCACTGTCCCTTGCGCAGGTCGAAGGTCGAGCGCGTGCGCGACACCTCGTCGGCGGCGTCCCGCACGCCGTCGACGGCATCGCGGAACGTCCCCGTTGTGAACCCGGCCACCACCAGCAGCGTGCTGGCCAGGGAGAGGGCCATGCCCGTGACGGCCAGCCCCTTGCCCCGTTCACCCCGCTTCTTGATCCGCCCGAGCGCGAACCCGCCCAGGATCATGCCGAGCGGAGGGAGCAGGCACACGATGCCGGTGACGAGGGAGGCGATGGCGAGTCCGTTGACGTTCGCCGGGGGCGGCATCGGTCCGGGCATGCCGTAGAGCGGCGGGGGCATGTGCGGGTGCGGCTGCTGGGGCGGGGGCCAGCCCTGGGGGGACCCCTGAGGCGGCCCCTGGGGGGATCCCTGGGAGGACGGTTCCACGGTTTTCGGTGCTCCTGTCGGGGGCGGGACGAATCGAATGCGCGCGCGGCTGGCGCATCGTACGCGGTCGGAGACAGGAGGCGGAATGCGGGCGACGAACGGAATATTCGCCGCATTCAACGCAAAGAGGAGAGGCGGCCGCCATGGCGGCGACCACCTCCCCTCACTCACTCACCCGCTTCAGAACTGCAGGGCCCAGGAGTCGATCTTGCCGGTGTCGTAGCGGGCGTTGTCGCTCACCCGCAGCTTCCACGTCCCGTTCGCGACCTCGGAGGAGGCGTTGACCGTGTACGTGGTGTTGATGTTGTCGGCGCTGCCGCCCGTGCCATAGCCCTTGAGCGTGTACGCCGTGCCGTCAGGTGCGATCAGCTGCACTTGGAGGTCGCCGATGTACGTGTGAACGATGTTCACGGGGACCTGGAGGGCTGACGGAGCGTTGCCCGGGACACCGCTGACGGTGACCGGGGACTCGACGGTGGCGTTGTCGTTGATCGCGTAGTCGGCGGTGTTCTCGAAACGGTTGCCGGGCGGCGGCGTGGTTCCGCCGTCACCCACGTACAGCAGGCGGTTCGGGGAGCCGGTGCCCGGGTTGCCGACCACGCCGCTGGTGGCGGCGGAGGTGAGGGCGGTGGCGACCTGCGACGGGGTGGCCGTCCGGTTGTTCGCCAGGTAGAGGGCCGCGGCGCCCGCGACGTGCGGGGTGGCCATCGACGTACCGGAGATGGTGCTCGTGGCGGTGTCGTTGGTGTTCCACGCGGAGGTGATGGAGGAGCCGGGCGCGAACAGGTCCACCACGCTGCCGTAGTTGGAGAAGCTGGAACGCGCGTCCGTGTTGGTGGTCGAGCCGACCGTGACCGCCTCGGTGACGCGGGCGGGAGAGGTGCTGGAGGCGTCACGGCCGTCGTTGCCCGCCGCGATGGCGTAAGTGACGCCGGAGGCTATGGAGTTGCGCACGGCGGTGTCGAGGGCGGAGTCCGCGCCGCCGCCCAGGCTCATGTTGGCCACGGCCGGCTTGACGGCGTTCCGGGTCACCCAGTCGATACCGGCGACCACCTGGGCGGTGGTGCCGGAGCCGGAGTTGTTGAGCACGCGGACGCCGACGATCTTCGCCTTCTTGGCCACACCGTAGGAGGACCCGGCGACGGTGCCGGCGACGTGGGTGCCGTGACCGTGGCCGTCCTGTGCCGTGTTGTCGTTGTCGATGGCGTCGTAGCCGTAGGAGGCCCGCCCGCCGAAGTCGCTGTGCGTGATGCGTACGCCGGTGTCGATGATGTACGCGGTGACGCCCTCGCCGGCCGGCTCGGGGTAGGTGTAGCTCTGGTTGAGCGGCAGGGCGCGCTGGTCGATCCGGTCCAGGCCCCAGGAGGGCGGGGAGGGTTGTGTGCCGGTGACCGTGAAGACGCGGTTCTGTACGACGGAGTCGACGGCCGGGTCGGCGGCGAGCTTCTTCGCCTGGGCCTCGGACAGCTCGACGGCGTAGCCGTTGAGGGCGGAGGCGTACGTCCTCTCGATCTTCGCGCCGTAGCGCGCGGCGATGGCCTTGCCCGCCCTGGACTCGGCGTCGGCGGCGGACTCGTCGAGGGTGACGATGTAGCTGCCCGCGACGGCGCCGGGGGCTCCGGCGTTCTCGATCACACCTTCCGGGGCGGCCGCGGCCGCGGTGGCCGGGAGGGCGGAGAGGGTGCCGAGCGCGAGGGCGGCGACGACGGTGGCGCCGGCTGCGGCCAGTCTTCGCCGCGGGGTACGCATCACTGACATGTGAGGGGTCCTCCTCATTGGTGGTGCGTTGCTGTGGGGGTTTGCGACAGGGGCATGACAAACAGCACCGCCGGGTACGCGGCGTTGGGGAAATGCGCCTGTCGAGCGAAAGATTGACCGATCCATAGGAATCGCACAAGGGTCCTGACGCGCCGGTAACAGCCGTGCCACGCAACTGACATGCTGGCCGTTATGACGATCAAGACGGCCTACGTGTGCCCACGATGCGGTGCCGGATCTTCCGTATCGGCACTGACCTGGTGCTGTCCGGAATGCGGGGGTCCTTGGGACCTGGATTTCACCGCCGCCCCCGTACCCCTGGCGTCGCTCCCCGCCCGAGTCGGTTCACTGTGGCGGTACGAGGAGGCACTGCCGCTCTCCGACCCTTACTGCACGCTCGGCGAGGGCCGCACCCCGCTCGTCCGCCTCACGGACACGGTCTCCGTCAAGCTCGACTTCCTGATGCCCACCCTGTCGTTCAAGGACCGCGGCGCCGTCATGCTCGCCGAGCTGGCCCGCCGCCTCGCCCCGCGCCGCGTGATCGCCGACAGCAGCGGCAACGCGGGCACCGCCATGGCGGCGTACTGCGCCCGCGCGGGGCTGGACTGCACGGTGTACGTCCCCGAGGGCACCTCACCCAAGAAGGTGGAGCAGATCCGGGCACACGGGGCACGGCTCACGGTCGTCCCCGGGGACCGGGAGGCCACCGCGCGGGCCGCGCGCGAGGCCGCCGGCGAACCGGGCACCTTCTACGCCTCGCACGTCTTCAACCCGTACTTCCTGCACGGCACGAAGACGTACGTGTACGAGCTGTGGGAGGACCTCGGCGGGCGGCTGCCCGACACGCTCGTCGTGCCCGTCGGCAACGGCACCCTGCTGCTGGGCGCCGCCCTCGCCACGGCCGAGCTGTACGCGCACGGCCTCATCCCGTCACGCCCCGCCCTGGTGGCCGTGCAGGCGGAGGCGGTGGCGCCGCTGGCGGAGGCGTTCCACGCGGGCGCCGACGACCTGCGCGCGCCCGCGCCGGTGCGGGCCACCCTCGCCGAGGGCATCGCCATCCCGAACCCTCCGCGCGCCCGCCAGATCCTGCGGGCCGTACGCGAGTCGGACGGCACCTTCCTCACGGTGACGGAGGACCAGATCCGGGCGGCACAGCTCGACTTGGCCGCCCGTGGGTTCTTCGTCGAGTCGACGGGCGTGGCGTGCTGGGCGGCGATCACCGCCGAGCCGCGCGCCGGCAGCACGGTGGTGCCGCTGTGCGGCGCGGGCGCGAAAACGGGCCTGGCCGGTTCCCGCGCCACATGAGCCCCACGGGTGCAGCATGGAAGAGGGGCCCAAAATCGAACAGCCACCCGGAGGTGCGGGAGCCATGGGCACATACATGGACGTCCACCGAGGAATGAAGGGCATCACGTCCGAGCAGCTCAGCGAGGCGCATCAGGCGGACCTCGCCATAGAGAAGGAAGAAGGGGTGCACTTCGAGCGCGCCTGGGCGGACCCGGAATCGGGCACGGTGTACTGCCTGTCCACCGGCCCCTCGGCCGATGCCGTCCTGCGTATCCACGAACGCACCGGCCACGCCGCCGACGAGATCCACGAGGTGCCGCTCTCGGTGTGACGCCGGGGTGACCTCACAGGGGCAGGCCTTGCAGCGCCTGCCCCTCCTGCTGCCGGGCAACCGCGCGCAGCCACCGACCACGGCGCTGCCGCGTGGGCCGCCCAGTGAGCAGCGCCACACTCTCGTACTTTCGCGACGGTGCCGCCGCTTCCGCTTCTACCGGCGGACGGGAGCCGTTCACCGCCTTCCCACCTCAAAGCCGCAGGTCACGAATCCGGGCCGGGTGATAAATCCCGACCTTGCTTCACGAAATCAGACATAGACGACGATCATCGCAGTCGAATTGATGCGAAGATCGGTTGACCTTTGAACCGCTGACCAGTTGACCTTGAAGCGCGCCAGCCATTAGTCTCTCGCTCATTGAACGGGAAAGTTGTCGGTACTAAGAGGCGACACGGGGGGCCCGGATTGTTGACCTACTTTTGCGCTCGGATCAGTGGCGCGTAGACCCATCTTGAGGTACGCGCCCAAGGGCTGACCACCCCATGAAATCCGGGCGGCCTCACTCATCGGCTTCGCGACGTCTCGCGGCCTCATGTCATCACTCGTGCCCATGACGACGGCGAATTCCGCCGTTGCTGGGACCTGGTCGCGAGTGTTCTCCATGCGAACCATCGCCGAGCATCAGAGCTAGATTTTGAGGAACTTCTGTGTCTTATCGTGTCCTGGTGGTGCAGCCGGCGTTCTCTGCGAACGCATACGTCACTCATGCCCGTTCCCTCGGTTGGGACGTCATAGTGGCCTCCCACGAAAGCGAAGGCCGCAGAGTCGCCGACGCTGTGCGATCTCTCGCTACGGAGATAATCACGGTGGACACCAATGACAGCGCCGCTCTGGAGGCGGCTGTCGTTCAAGCTCACCAGCGGAACGCCATTCACGCTGTTGTCGCCGGCGGCGAATACTACGTGCCGGCCGCCGCGCAGCTGTCCGCCCGGCTCGGTCTGCCCGGCCTGAACCCCGCTGCCGTCGACCAGGTCCGGCACAAGGCGAGAATGCGCGAGGCGGTGGCCGCGGCCGGGCTGGAGGTGCCGAAGTTCACCGTGGTCCGCGCTCTGGCGGACGTCGACGAAGCGTGTGCGTACGTGGGCTTCCCCGCCGTCATCAAGCCGGTCGATTCCGGTGGCAGCGTCCATGTCTCGCGCGTCGACACCCCGGAAGAGGTGCGCGCGGCGGTGACCGCGATGCACGCCGAAGAGGGGCTCGAGTTCGACCGGCCCCTGACCACCGACGCGATCCTCGAACAGTACGTGCCCGGTACGGAGTTCAGCGCCGACGGTTATGTGCGCGACGGCGACGTGGTCGTCGTGGCGGTGACCCGGAAGCTGCTCGGACCCGAGCCGCGTTTCCTGGAGCTGGGGCACCTCACGCCGGCCCCGCTCGACGAGTCCACCCGCCATGAGCTGGCGTCGTACGCGTCGGGCGTCGTCAAGGCGGTGGGGATCACGACAGGGCCGTTCCACTGCGAGCTGCGTCTCAGCGATGGCCGCCCGGTCCTCATGGAGGTGGCCGCGCGCCTGCCCGGTGACAAGATCACCGACCTCATGGAAATGGCCACCGGCCTGGTGCTGCCCGGGAAGGTCCTCGCGGATATCACCGGCTCCGATTCCGCGAATGCGGGGGCGTACCGGGAACCTGTCGCGAAGGCGGCCGGGATTCGCTTTCTGACGGCGGGCGGAGCGGGTTCGTACGCGCGGCTCGACGGCTGGGAGGAACTGACGGCCGAGCCGTGGGTGGTGGCGAGCCCCGTCCTTGTCGAACCGGGCGCCGGGATCAAGACGGATGAAGCGGACTACAGCTGCCGGATCGCCGCCGTCGTATTCACAGCGGATTCCCCTGAAGAAGCCCACGAACGCTGGTGCGAAATCGGTGACCGCGTGCGCGTGCTCGGCGCCTGAAAATTGGAAGGGAAAACAAATATGGACGCTCTGCGCTTTCACTGGTGCTCACCCCCCGACACAGGGCAGGCGACGCCGACGGATACGTATAAGATCGGCGCGCTCGACATGGGTGAAGTCATCGACTTCGTCCAGGAGGCCGAAGAGCTCGGCGTCGACAGCCTGCTGTTCGGAATATCCAACTACCTGCCCGATCCGCTCCCGGTGCTCGGTGCTCTCTCGCAGGTGACGGAACGCGTCAAATTCATGCTCGCGTACCGCCCGGGTCTGATGTCGCCGACGCTCTTCGCGCAGGTCGTCAACACCTTGTCCTGGATGACGGACGGGCGTATCTCCCTGAACATCGTGTCCGGGATATCGCCGGCGGAGCAGGCCGGTTATGGCGATTTCCTCAGCCATGACGAGAGGTACGCGCGGTGCAATGAGTTCCTTGAGATCATCCGTGGTCTCTGGGAAGGCGAGTCGCCGCTGAGCTACGACGGGCAGCACTACACCGTCAAGGACGCGGCGCTGGGCCTCGGCCACAAGGGCGGCGGGCGACCCGAGATCTACATCAGCGGGGCGTCCGGTGTGGCCCAGCAGACGGCGCTGGCCTCCGGTGACTGCTGGCTGCGCTACGGGGACACCCCTGAGGGGATCGCACAGGCGAGCCGGCCGCTCATCGAAGGCGGCTGCCGGGTGGGCACCCGTATGCACGTGCTGGCCCGGCCCACTCGCGAAGAGGCGGTGGCCGAGCTCGCCCACCTCATGCGCAATCCGGATGAGGACCACGAGGCGTGGATCCGTCAGTGGGTGAACACGACCGACTCCGAGGCCGTGAAGTCCTCCTACCGGCTGGCGGAGGGTGCGACCGACGAATGGTTGTCGCCCTACATCTGGACCGGTGCCGTGGCCTACCGCGGCGGTCCGGCGCTGTGCATCGTGGGCAGTTACGAAGAAGTGGCCCAGTACGTTCACAGCTACAAAGCCGCGGGCATCAGTGAGTTCATCTTCTCCGGATGGCCGACCCGGGACGAGATGAGGAACTTCTTCACTCATGTGGTCCCCCTGATCCGGCGCCTCGAAGAGCAGGCCTCATGACTGAGCGCGGTGACCGCGAACTGCTGCTCGTCGGCGTCGGGTTCATGGGCCGCCCGTACGTGGCGGCCGCCCGGCGACTGGGCCTGCGCGTACGCGCCATCGAGGCGCACGACTGGGCTGGTGCGATCGAGGACCTGGTCGATGCCGTCGAGCCGAGCCACGGCAGGTACGGCTCGCTGGACGAGCTGTGGGCCGAGACCGTCCACGCCGCCGTGCAGGCGCATCGGCCGACCGGAATCCTCGGGTTCACCGAGTCGCACGTCCTGGGAGCGGCCATGGCTCAGGACCGTTTCGGTCTGCCGGGACCGTCGCTCCAGGCGGCCGTGATCTCGCGGAACAAGGCATTGCAGCGCGGACGCTTCCGCGCCCACGGGATCGGCCAGCCCGAGTACCTCCTCACGGACGACCTGGCGGCTTCGGCGGAGTGGGCCGGCGCTCACCTTCCCGTGGTGGTGAAACCGCTGTCGTCGGCCGGCAGCGACGGCGTGGAACTCGTGGCCGACGCCGCCGCCTTCGAGAGCGCCGCGGTGCGGCGGGCCTCGGAGCGGCCGCTGTTGGTGGAAAGCGCGCTCGAAGGACCCGAGTACAGCTGGGAAGCCCTGGTTCGTGACGGCGAGATCTGGTTCGCGAACCTGACCGCGAAGACCACGACGGGCGCGCCCCACTTCGTCGAGCTCGCGCATCGGGCCGCGGTGTCCCTGGCGGCGCCGGACGCCGAGCGTGTCGCCGAACTCGGCCGGTCCGTCCTCTCGGCCATCGGGATGCGCACCGGAATCGTCCATCTCGAGTTCCGGCTCACGCCTTCAGGACCTGCCGTGATGGAGGTCGCGGTCCGTACCCCCGGCGACTACATCATGGAGCTGTGCTCCCTGGCGTACGGGATCGACTGGCACGAGATGGTGGTGCGACTCGCCGTCGGTGCCGAACTGCCACCGCCGCCGGAGGGGCCGGTGCGGCACTCGGCCAGCCTGTTCGTGGTCTCCGACCCCGGCGAGGTGGTCGCCCTCGACGGCCTGGACGCGGTCCGCGCCCACCCGGCCGTCGTGGACGCCGCGTTCAAGGTGGCGGTCGGCGACACCGTCGGACGGGCCTCCTCCTCCCTGCAGCGGACCGCGTACGCGGTGCTCGCGGCGGATTCGCCCGAGGAACTGGAAGAAGCGATCGCGTTCACCCGGCGAACACTGTCGATCAAGACGGTTCCCGCGGCGACTGAGGAGTGACCGTGCACATTGTTGTCGTCAATCGCTGGCCGAGGTTCCCTGACGGACAGCGCTGGGACTTTTCGCTCGGCCGCTTCGAGGAGCTCATCGACCACGAGCGGCATCGCGTCAGTTACGTGGTCGACCCGGTCGGCGCCACGGGCGTTCTCGCGGATCCCTCGCAGATCGCCAGTCTCGTCGAGATCGACGACGTCAACGACTTCGAGGCGCTCTGCGGAGCGGTCCGGAAGGTCGCGGACCAGGTGGGCCCGGTCGATCGGCTCATCGCCGTGTCCGAGTTCACGCTCGGCATCGCGGCCGAGGTCCGCGAGGCGCTCGGCATCCCCGGCCCGCGCCCCGAGGAGGTGGCGGTCTACCGCAACAAGCTGAGGATGAAGGAACTGGTCGCGGAGGCCGGCATACGCGTGCCTCTCTTCGCTTCCTGCGACAGCGCCCAGTCCGCGGTGACGTTCGCCCGGACGACCGGGTTCCCGCTGATTCTCAAGCCGGTGTCCGGGGCGGCGAGCATGGGAGTGCACCGCGTCGACGACGAGGACACGCTCACGACGCTGCTGGGGCAGGTCGACACCGGCGACTATGAACTCGAGGAGTTCATCGACGGGCCCATCTACCATGTGGACGGATTCGCGGGCGAGGACGCGCAGATCCCGTTCATGGCGGTGTCCCGCTACATCAACGACTGCCTTTCCTTCGAGGCCGGCGGGCAGCCGCTCGGTTCCGTCGTCGTTCAAGCGTCCCCGTTGCGGAGCCGCATAGAAGAGTTCGCGCAGCGATGCGTGTCGGCTCTCGGCATGACCTCCATGCCGTTCCACCTCGAACTCTTCGTCACTCCGGACGGAGACCTGGTCTTCCTGGAGATCGCCGGCCGCATCGGCGGGGCAGAGGTTCCGTATCTCACGGAAAAGCTTTTCGGAGTCAATCTTTTCCAGCCCTGGCTCGACGCGCTCTGCGAGGGGCGGGTGACGCTCCCGCCCAGGACGGGCGATCCGTCGGGCGGCTGGCTGATCATCCCGAAACCGAATGGGCTGCCGGCACGGGTCGTCACGGTGACTTCGATGCGCGAGGACTTCGGGACGATCTGGCGCGAGTTGGTGCCGAGCCCCGGTGACGTCCTGGCGCCGGGGGGCAGCTATGACGCGGTGCACAGCGGGCGGTTCATCCTGATCGGGGACGAGGCGACCGTGGAACAGGACATTCGGAAGATCATCGCTGGTTTCCACATCGAGACGGTTCCAGTGTCGGAGTGAAAGTCTCGCGCCGAGCTGCTGCCGGCGGAGCCCAAGGGAGCACCCAATCTGATGACCACGCGATCACGGCTGCACCAAAGGCTTTTCGCCTGCGGTGTTCTCCTCGGAATCGTCGCAGAGCAGATGCTTTTGTTCGCCGTACCTCTGCTCATCTTTCAGGACACCAAGGACGTATCTGCTCTCGGATTCGCTTATGTGATCGAGTGGCTTCCGGCCCTGCTTGCGTATCCGTTCGCCGGGCTCCTCGCCGACCGGGACGGCGGCGCACGGCTCTTCCGCTTCGTCACCGCCGGCCGGGCCGTCGTCCTCATCGGCGCCCTCGTCGGCTGCCTGGCCGCCCCTTCCCTGCTGACGCCGATCCTGATGACCTCAGGGGCGCTGCTTTCCCTCTTGATGGCGCCGGTACGGATGTCCGTCGAAAAGGTGGTGCCGCAACTGGCCAAGGGCACGGAGCTGGCGAAGATCCAGGGGCTGGTCCAGAGCATGGAAGTGTCGGCGATGGCCGTCGGCCCCGCCCTCGCCATGCTGGGCGTGGCGTTCATCGACAAGATCTGGCTCCTGGGCGGCGCGGCGGCGCTCTTCCTCGCGGCGGCTGCCTGCTGGCTCCCCCTGCCTCGCGGGCTGCGGTCGCCCAGCAGCGGTGGAGCGCGCGAGACGCTTGCCGAGCTCCGCCTGGGCTGGTCACTCCTGGGACGCAGCCGGCCGCTGGTCCTGCTGGCCGCGCTCAACTTCTCGATCAACCTGGTCTTCGCGACGGTGCTCAGCGCCAACGCCGCCCTTGTCACGGGAGTGTTCCACGCCCCCGAGTCGACGTTCGCCCTGCTCAACATCTGTGTCGGCGTACTCGGAATCGTCAATCTCCTGGCGATCCCCATCCTGCTCAAATACGTCGACGTTCGGATGCTCGGAATATTCGGCCTCGCTCTCCTCTGTGTTTGCCTGCTGTTCATCGGATTCGCTTCCTCAATGCTGCTGTATGGTGTGGCATTCGTCGCGGCAATGCTCGGCGTGACCTACTTCAATGTGTTCAATCGAACGCAACGGATCAAGGTCCTGCCCGAGGAGCACCTGGGCAAGGTGATGGGGCCGTTCTATCTGCTCAATATGCTGGCCCTGCCCATCGCCGGCCTTCTCGTAGCCGGTTTCGGATCCAGCGTGGGCCCGCAAGGACTTGTCGCCGTACTGGCGATAGCACTCACAGGATTCGGCGCGATCATGCTGCCATTGACGGTGCGTGCCTTCGGTCGCGCAATTGCGGCACGAGAGGCAGCTCTTGTGAACGCGAGCGCAGAATAATAACAATGGGTCATGACGACGGTCTCTTCAGAATCAAATCACAAGCTGTTCCGCGGAGGAACTTGATGGACGTGGGTCCTGCACGGTTCAGCGAACTCTTCGGCTCGTTCCCGACCCCGATTGCGATTGTCACGGCAACGGATGGGAACGGTGAGCCGTTCGGATTCACCAGTAACGCGGTGTGCGCCGTTTCGGCAGCCACACAAATGCTGCTAATATCCGTGGGCAAGGGATCCCGCACACTGCCGGCGATCATGTCGTCCCAGGCGTTCGCGGTGAACTTCCTCTCTGCTTCCGGGCGGGCCGCCTCACAGGTATTCGCGAGCAAGGCCACAGACAAGTTTGCGAATTTGAAATGGCAGCCTTCAGCCATCGCGGAAGGCGCGCCGCTGCTCCTCGACATCGCACTCAGCTATGCGGAATGCAGGGTTGAGAATGCGATCGAGGTGAGCGACCACTGGCTCTTCATCGCCCGTGTGGAAGGCGCCGGAGTATTCGCTCGCGAACCATTGCTTTACCGCAGGGGCGACTACGGCGTCTGGTCGCTGCAGAACGCCGACGCAGAAGAAATGTCGGCCATTTAACAAGGAATCAGCTGTCGCCTGTCGATAATTCAAACAGAAAGGCATGGCATGGATATCGGAGCCGTAGACCACGTCGAGTTCTACGTCGGGGATGCCCAGCAGTCCGCGTTCTACCTCTGCACCGCGTTCGGCTTCCGCGTCTGCGGGCAGGCCGGCCCCGAGACCGGGCAGGCCGACCACCGCTCGCTGCTGCTGCGTCAGGGCGGTATCGAGATCGTTCTCACGTCCGCCCTCAGACCGACCCACCCGGCGGCGGCCTATGTGGCGCAGCACGGCGACGGCGTCGCCAACATCGCGTTCGAGGTCACCGACGCGGCCAAGGCGTTCGCCACGGCGGTGGAGCGGGGCGCCACCCCGGTCGAGCAGCCCGTGGTCCACAGCAAGGACGGCACCGAGGTGGTCACCGCGTCGGTCCTGGGCTTCGGGGACGTGGCGCACCGGTTCGTCCAGCGGACGGGAGACCGCGAGCAGTTCCTGCCCGGCGTCATGGACATCATCGCTCCGGATCCCGACGAGGGTGAGCGCCTCCTGAGCACCGTGGACCACGCGGCGATCTGCCTGCCCGCGGGCAGCCTCGGTCCCACGGTCGCCTTCTACGAGAAGGTCTTCGGGTTCTCCCAGATATTCGAGGAGTTCATCGAGGTCGGCAGCCAGGCCATGGACTCCAAGGTGGTGCAGAGCCCGTCCGGGAAGGTCACCTTCACGCTGATCGAGCCGGTGACCGACCGGGAGCCCGGCCAGATCGACACCTTCCTGGCCCGCCACGGCGGCGCCGGCGTACAGCACCTGGCACTGCTGTGCGACGACATCGTCGGCACCGTACAGACCCTCGAGAACCGGGGCGTCAAGTTCCTCCAGACGCCGAGTTCCTACTACGACCAGCTTCAGGAACGCTTCGCGCGTCCGAACCTCCAGGTGGAGGATCTGCGCCGGACCAACGTACTGATCGACGAGGACCACTGGGGCCAGGTGTTCCAGATCTTCACGCAGTCCCAGCACGTACGGAAGACGTACTTCTGGGAGGTCATCGACCGGCACGGCGCCCGCACCTTCGGCAGCGGAAACATCAAGGCGCTCTACGAGGCGGTGGCCCGCGAGAAGGCCGCCTCCTGACGCGGTTGCCTCGCGCATCCGTCCACCGACCTACGTACTTGTGAGGAAGACCATGACCGTTCAGGACACCCGGACTTTCGCCCTGACCGACGAGGAACTCGGCCTCCTTCCGTCCGACGAGGACGTCGCCTTCTACGCCGAGCACGGCTGGTACCTGTCGAAGAAGCTCTTCACCGACGAGGAGGTCGAGCAGCTGGAGGCCGCCAGCGAGCGCTTCTACGGCGGCCATCGTGACCGGACACTGCCGGTCCGCCCGCCCAAGCTGGCGTACTGGGAGCCGGAGCACGGCCCCGTTCAGCGGCACAACGACTACATCCACTACGAGGACGACACCATCGGCCGCATCCTGCGCAAGCCGCTGCTCGGTGCGGTTGCGGCACGGCTCGCCCAGGCCGAGCAGATACGGGTGTTCCAGTCGACCCTCATCTACAAGCCGCCGGTGGCGGAGGAGCAGTCGAACATCGTGCCCTGGCACTTCGACCGGCACTACTGGGCCACGTCGACCTCCGAGCGGATGCTGACGGCGTTCATCCCCTTCCACGACTGCGGTGAGGAGATGGGCACCATCACGATGGTCGACGGCAGTCACGTATGGAAGGAGGCGTCCGAGAACGACAGCACCTCCCTCCACTTCGCCGAGCGCGACCGCAGCGAGCTGGAGCAGATGCTCGAGGAGAACGCCGCCTACAACGGAGTCGAAGTCCGCAAGATCCCGGTCTTCATCCCGAAGGGGCACGTGAACTTCCACCACTGCCGCACCTATCACGGCAGCGGGGCCAACGTCAGTGACCGTCCGCGCCGGGCCATCTCGTTCCACCTGCAGGACGGCGAGAACCGGTACCGCGAGTTCTTCCGCTCGGACGGCACCCGGGTGTCCTACAACCACGACGTGCTCGTCCGGCGCACCGCCGAAGGCACTCCGGACTACAGCGACCCCGAGTTCCTCCCCCTGCTGTGGAGCGAACACTGATGCGCAGTGCCGCAGTGGTCGGAACCGGCCTGATCGGTACATCGATCGCCCTGGCCCTCCGGGGCCGGGGTGTGACCACCTACCTGATCGACACGAACTCCGAAGCGGCGCGTGTGGCCGCCGATCTCGGGGCCGGTATCGCGGAGAGCCCTCGTGAGCCGGTCGATCTGGCGGTCATCGCGGTGCCACCGCAGCACGTCGCGGCGGCGCTCAAGGCGCATCAGCAGCTCGCGCACGACTTCACGGACGCGGCGAGCGTCAAGGAACTGGTCCAGCAGGAGGCGGCCGAGGCCGGCTGCGACCTGACGCGCTTCGTCGGCGGGCACCCGATGGGCGGCCGGGAGCAGTCCGGGCCACTGGCGGCGAGGGACGACCTGTTCCAGGGACGGCCCTGGGTGCTGACCCCCTCCCCGAAGACCCGGCTCCAGACCATCGAGCGGGCAAAGACGCTGGCCGAGTTGTGCGGAGCCCGTCCGGTCGTGATGGCCCACGCGGAGCACGACCGGGCGGTCGCGCTCACCTCCCACACCCCTCATCTGGTGTCGAGCCTGCTCGCGGCACGTCTGCTGCACGGCGACCCGTCCCAGCTGGGGCTCGCGGGACAGGGGCTCCAGGACGTGACCCGTCTCGCCGGAGGCAGCGTCGACCTGTGGACCGACATCCTCGGGTCGAACGCCGTGGCCGTCGCCGACGTCCTCGCGGAGTTCGCACACGACGCGCACCTGCTGGTCGACGCCCTGCGGGCGTTGGGCACCGCCCGGGAACCGGAACAGCGGCGTGCCCCTCTGGAGCGGCTGTCGGCGGCCCTGCTCCGCGGTGTACAGGGCCGGGCCCGGATCCCCGTACGCAGCACGGGCGGGCTCAGCCTGAGCACGGCCTACGCGACCGCACCGAGCGGGGGCTGAGCGGTGACTCACACTGCACCGCCGCTCGCGCAGGCCCTGTCGCTCGCCGAGCTGCACGGTTCGCTCAGTGACCCGGTCCTCGATGCGATGAACTTCCTCAACGAGGTCGTCGGCCGCTTCCCGGACGCCATCTCCCTGGCTCCCGGGCGGCCGACCGAGGGCGAGTTCGAACCGGAGGACCTCGCACACCATCTGCTCACGTACACCACGTACTTGGAGAAGGAACTCGGCTGGTCCCGTGAGCGGGTGAGAACCCAGCTGTTCCAGTACGGGCGCACCAACGGGATCATCCACGAACTGATCGCCAGGACGGTCGCCAACGACGAGGGAATCCAGGTCCCGCCGGAAGCGATCGTGGTGACCACCGGTTGCCAGGAAGGCATGCTCCTCACCCTGCGGGCGCTCTTCGCCCGGCCTGAGGACACTCTGCTGGTCAGCTCACCGTGTTACGTGGGCATCACGGGTGCGGCCAGGCTCCTGGGAATCCGGGTGCGCCCCGTACCCGAAGGCCCCGGCGGCCCCGACCCGGAAGCCGTGCTGGCGGCTGTCCGTGCCGCCAGGGAGGCCGGCGAACGCCCGCGGGCCTTCTACGTGGTCCCGGACTTCGCCAACCCCTCAGGGGCGAGCATGAACCTCGCGGCCCGGGAGCGCCTGCTGGAGGTGGCCGCGGACGAGGACCTGCTGGTCCTGGAGGACGACCCTTACGGGTTCTTCGTCCGGACCGGAGCGGCCCGCCCGACACTGAAGGCCCTCGACCACGGCCGACGCGTGGTGCATCTGGGTTCCTTCGCCAAGACGGCGCTGCCCGGAGCCCGAGTGGGCTACGTCATCGCCGACCAGGAAGTCATCGGTCCGGCCGGCCGGCGCTCCCTGCTCGCGGACGAGCTGTCGAAGATCAAGAGCATGACCACGGTCAACACCTCGGCCGTCAGCCAGGCCGTGATCGGCGGACTGCTCATCGAGAGCGACTGCCGGCTCCGCGAGGCGAACTCCCGGGCGATCGCCTACTACCGCACCAATATGAACACGATGCTCGACGAGTTGGAGCGGCACTTCCCCGCGAAGCGCCGGGCGGAGCTCGGCATCTCGTGGAATCGTCCGGACGGCGGCTTCTTCGTCGTGGTCGATGTCCCCTTCGCCGCCGACCACAGCGCCCTGGAGCTCTCCGCACGCGCCTTCGGCGTGCTGTGGACCCCGATGTGCGACTTCCACCTGGACGGTGGTGGCACCCACCAGCTGCGCCTCTCGTGCAGTTCCCAGAGTCCGGAAGTGATCACCGAGGGCATCGGCAGGCTGGCCGCCTTCATCACCGCGCAGGTCACCGGCACAACCGCCTGAGGCGGGTGACGGCCATCCATGTGCGCAATCCATTGACCGTACGGAGAACGGAGAACGAGTGGTGCTGGCGCTGCATGCGTACGAGGCAGCGGCCAAGGAGCGGTTGCCGGGACCGGTATGGGACTTCCTTGCGGGCGGCAGCGGCACCGAGTCGATGCTGACGGCGGGACGAGAAGCTCTGGACCGCATTCAATTGCGGCCGCGTTGTCTCGTCGATGTCTCCCGCTGCGACTCCCGCACCGAACTGCTGGGTGCGCAGCTGGCGGCTCCGTTGGGCATCGCCCCCATGGCCTACCATCAGCTCGCCCACCCGGAGGGCGAGGTGGCGACGGCCCGCGCCGCGGGCGACGCCGGCGCACTGCTCACGGTCAGCATGTTCGCGAGCCGGACCCTCGAGGACATAGCCGCCGCGGCGAGTGGCCCCCTGTGGCTTCAGCTCTACTGGCTCAAGCGCCGTGAGCTGATGGTGGACCTGATCCGCCGGGCCGAGTCCGCCGGCTTCCGGGCGTTGGTGCTGACGGTCGACGCCCCCAGGGTCGCGTTTCGCCCGCGGGACGCCGTCAATGGGTTCGCGGTGCCCCCCGGCATACGAGCGGTCAACCTGTCCTCGGAGGTCATGGCTGCGTCCCATGGGAGCCGGGACGGAGAATCGGCCATCGCCAGACACTCGAAGGAGCAGTTCGACCCCTCCATCACCTGGGACGACCTCGCCTGGCTGCACCAAGTGACGTCCCTGCCGGTGGTGTTGAAGGGCGTACTCACCGGAGAGGACGCCCAACTGGCCGTCAAGCACGGCGTTTCCGGACTGATCGTCTCCAACCACGGTGGTCGCCAGCTCGATTTCTCCAGGAGCGCCCCGGAGTGCCTCACCGAGGTCGTGGATGCCGTGGCCGGAGGATGTCAGGTCATTCTCGATGGGGGCATCCGGCATGGTGCCGACATAGCCAAGGCCCTCTGCCTGGGCGCGGACGCGGTGATGACGGGGCGCCCGGCTCTCTGGGGCCTTTCGCATTCCGGTGCCGAGGGGGTCGCGGGGGTCCTGCGCCTGCTCATCGACGAGTTCGAGGAGGTCATGGCCCTGATGGGGGCGCCGACAGTCGCCGATTTCGGGCGGTCCGGAGTCTCCTCTCCCCTGTGCGGCCATCCTTCTCCCTGACAGTGCCTGTTCGGCGGCACGTGCGGATCGAGATGACGGGCCCAGCCGACGCGTTCGACGCCATCGCCCGCCAGCTTTCCTCCGCCAGTGGCGTCAGCGGCCATGCCGAGCGCGAACCCACGCCCGAACAACTCCGGCTCGTCGACGAAGCCGCTCCTCTGCTCCAAAATCTCGCTGAAGTACCTGTCGGCGCAATCGTTCACCACCTTGTCGAGATCCATGAGCACGTCCTCGACCTCCGCCCCCAGGAGGCCCTGCTCGCCGTACGAGACCTTCCTGGAATCCGCACATTGCAGGGCGGTGTCCCGGCCTCTGGCGCGGCCTGGAGATCAGTAGTGATAGCGAGCCGCAAGAATGACGATTTCCTTGTCCGTGACCAGATAGACGAGGCGGTGCTCGTCGTCGATCCGTCGCGACCATGCTCCGGGCAAGTGGTACTTCAGCGGCTCGGGCTTACCGATCCCCGTGAAGGGGTCACGCTTGGTGTCCTCGATCAGCTTGTTGATCCGAGCGAGCATCTTGCGGTCGTTCTTGAGCCAGGACGTGTAGTCCTCCCAGCCCTGATCTTCGAAGACGAGCCTCACGCGGCACCCTCACGTGCCGCATCCGGCGAGTCGGGGTCGATCAGCTCCCGCTCGGACACGTTGGTGTTGGCCAGGGCGTTCTCGTACGCCTTGAGCAACCGGCGAGCGTTCGCCGGAGAGCGCAGGAGGTACGAGCCTTCGCGTAGCGCCGCATAGTCCTCGGCCGAGACGAGCACCGCATTGCCGTGCTTGGAGACGATCTCGATGGCCTCGTGATTGTCGTTGACCTTCTTGATCAGCGGAAAGAGCGCCTTGCGGGCTTCGCTCGCAGTTATGGACATGACCTACCCTTTCCCGATAGTGGTACCGAATAACGTACCACTGCCAGCACTCTCGGGCGGAGTGACCACCTGACGAAGGACCAGGAATCCCAGCACCGTCCCAGCACGGGAAACAACAGGGGGTCGACTCCCCGGGAAGCCAACCCCCTACCACCTGTGCACTTGACGAAGCGCCTAGCTCGCAGTAACGAGCCGCTCACACGTTGAAGCGGAACTCCACCACGTCGCCGTCCTGCATCACGTAGTCCTTGCCCTCCATGCGCGCCTTGCCCGCCGCGCGGGCCTCGGCGACCGAGCCGGTTTCGACGAGGTCGGCGAAGGAGATGACCTCGGCCTTGATGAAGCCCTTCTGGAAGTCGGTGTGGATCACACCGGCCGCCTCCGGGGCCGTCGCGCCCTTCTTGATGGTCCAGGCGCGGGACTCCTTGGGGCCGGCCGTCAGGTAGGTCTGGAGGCCCAGGGTGTCGAAGCCGACGCGGGCGAGGGTCGCCAGGCCCGGCTCTTCGGCGCCGACGGACTGGAGGAGTTCCATGGCGTCCTCCTCGTCGAGCTCGGCGAGCTCGGCCTCGAGCTTGGCGTTCAGGAAGATCGCCTCGGCCGGGGCGACCAGGGCGCGCTGCTCGTCCTTGAAGGTCTCGTCCGTGAGCTCGTCCTCGTCGACGTTGAAGACGTAGAGGAACGGCTTGGTGGTGAGCAGGTGCAGGTCGTGCAGGAGCTCGGCCTTCTCGGAGCCCTGGACGATGCCCTGGGAGAAGAGGGTGTCGCCCTTCTCCAGGATCTCCTTGGCCGCCTCGACCGCCGCGACCTTCGGTGCGACGTCCTTCTTGATCCGGGACTCCTTCTGGAGGCGCGGCAGGACCTTCTCGATGGTCTGGAGGTCGGCGAGGATCAGCTCGGTGTTGATCGTCTCGATGTCGTCCTTCGGCGAGACCTTGCCGTCGACGTGGACGACGTTCTCGTCCTTGAAGGCGCGGATGACCTGGCAGATCGCGTCCGACTCGCGGATGTTCGCCAGGAACTTGTTGCCCAGGCCCTCGCCCTCGCTCGCGCCGCGCACGATGCCGGCGATGTCGACGAAGTCGACCGTGGCCGGCAGGACACGCTGCGAGCTGAAGATCTCGGCCAGCTTGGTGAGGCGGGCGTCCGGGACGCCGACGACGCCGACGTTGGGCTCGATGGTGGCGAACGGGTAGTTGGCCGCCAGCACGTCGTTCTTGGTCAGGGCGTTGAACAGGGTCGACTTGCCGACATTCGGCAGGCCGACGATTCCGATCGTGAGCGACACGTTGGCGACTTCCTAGAAGTGAGGAGGGTGGGCCGACCCCCCAGTTTACGGGCGCGGCGGAGCGGGCAGTGACGGCAGCCGGGGGACGACCACGGGGCGAACTCTCGGCCAAGGTCGTCCAAAGCGCGTGTCCCATGCCGGATTCCCGGCCCCCCGCGACCTACGTTGTCCAGGTGGAGCAGCACAGGAACAGTCCCCCTCAGCGCCGTCAGCGGGCGCAGTCGCCGCGCGGCCCGGCCGGCCCGGTGGCACCCGCCGCGTCGGCGGGCCCGTCGGCCCCGGGCGCCCTGCCCCAGGGCGCGCTCATCGACGGCGCGGGCGTCCGCCCCGTCGGAACTCGTCCGGCCGCCCGCCCCGGCACCAGGCCGGGCCCGGATGGCGGCGGCCGGCCCAGCGGCGGCCCGGGGGGCAAGCCCGGAAGCGGGCCCAGGCGGCCGGGCGGCGGTCCTGGGCGGCGCGGCACGCCGCCCGTGGTGCTCGCGCTGCGCCGGCTGCCCTCGCCCCGGCTGACCGGGCTCGGCGCCGGGCTGTTCGCCGCCGCGTCGATGTTCCTGCTCGGCTGCCTGGACTGGCTGCTGTTCGACGGTTCCCTGCTGGTGTACGGGCTGCTCTTCCTGCCCGTCAGCGCCCTGACCGCACTGTGGGTGCGGACCGCCGACCTGGTCACGGCACCGATCAGCGTGCCCATCGCCTTCGCCGTCGGGGTCGTACCGATCGCCGGGGGCACCGGCGGCCTGGGCGGTCGGATCATGGCGGTGGTCACCGCGCTCGCCGTGCACGCCGGCTGGCTGTACGGCGGCACGCTGGTGGCCGGCCTCATCACCTCTGTACGCAAAGTGCGGCAGATGGGGCGGCGGCAGCGCACCGCGGCCGCCGCCGCCCGGGCGACCCAGCGCTGACGTCCGTCCGGGAAGGACGGGCGTCAGCGGGCCGCGGCGGCCATCGCCGCGCCCACGATCCCCGCGTTGTTCTGCAGCTCCGCCGGGACGATCTCTGCGCGGACGCCCTTGATCAGCGGCAGGAACTTCTCCGCCTTGCGGCTCACGCCGCCGCCCACGATGAAGAGCTCCGGCGAGAACAGCATCTCGACATGGGCCAGGTACTTCTGCACCCGGTGTGCCCAGTCCTCCCAGCTCAGGTCCTTGTCGTCCTTGACCTTCGTCGACGCCCGCTTCTCGGCCTCGTGGCCGTCCAGCTCCAGGTGCCCCAGCTCCGTGTTGGGCACGAGCCTGCCGTCGATGAAGACCGAGCTGCCGATGCCCGTGCCGAAGGTCAGCACGATCACCGTGCCCTTGCGGCCGCGCCCCGCACCGAAGGTCATCTCCGCGATCCCGGCCGCGTCGGCGTCGTTGAGGATCGTGACGGGCAGGCCGCCGAGCCGGTCCCCGAGCATCGCGGCCGCGTCGACGCCGATCCATCCCTTGTCGACATTCGCCGCCGTACGGATGGTGGAGCCCGTGACGACACCGGGGAAGGTGACGCCGACGGGACCCGACCAGCCGAAATGAGCGACGACCTCGGCGACGCAGCCCGCGACACCATCGGGTGTCGCGGGCTGCGGTGTCAGTACTTTGTGGCGGGGCTCGGCCAGATCTCCGCGCTCCAGATCCACGGGAGCGCCCTTGATCCCCGACCCGCCGATGTCCACTCCGAAGACGTTCATGGACTCAACGTTACGGGGCGGCGCTGACAGTCACCGCGTTTCGTTCACCGCTTGTTCACTGCTTCTCCTGGAGAGCGGCGGCCTCGGCACGCAGGTCGCGGCGCAGTTCCTTGGGCAGCGAGAAGGTGATCGACTCCTCGGCGGCCTTCACAATCTCCACGTCCTCGAAGCCGCGCTGCGCCAGCCACTCCAGGACGCCCTCGACCAGCACCTCGGGGACGGAGGCTCCGGAGGTGACGCCGACCGTGGTGACGCCCTCCAGCCATGCCTCGTCGATCTCGTCGGCGAAGTCCACCAGGTGGGCGTCCTTGGCACCCGCCCCGAGCGCGACCTCGACGAGCCGGACGGAGTTGGAGGAGTTCTTCGAACCGACGACGATGACCAGGTCCGCCTCGGCGCCCATCTGCTTGACGGCGATCTGGCGGTTCTGCGTGGCGTAGCAGATGTCGTCGCTCGGCGGGGAGATCAGCTTCGGGAACTTCTCCTTCAGCTTGTCGACCGTCTCCATGGTCTCGTCGACCGAGAGGGTGGTCTGGGAGAGCCAGACGACCTTCGACTCGTCCCGTACGGTGACGTTCTCGACGTCCTCCGGGCCGTCGACCAGGGTGATGTGGTCGGGGGCCTCGCCGGAGGTGCCGATGACCTCCTCGTGGCCCTCGTGGCCGATCAGGAGGATGTCGAAGTCCTCATTGGCAAACCGGACGGCTTCCTTGTGGACCTTGGTGACCAGGGGGCAGGTCGCGTCGATCGTCGCGAGCTTCCGCTCGGCGGCTTCCTGGTGGACGGTCGGCGCCACCCCGTGCGCGGAGAACATCACGATCGACCCCTCGGGGACCTCCGCCGTCTCGTCGACGAAGATGGCGCCCTTCTTCTCCAGGGTCTGCACGACGTACTTGTTGTGCACGATCTCGTGCCTGACGTAGATCGGCGAACCGTACTGCTCCAGAGCCTTCTCCACGGCGATCACGGCACGGTCCACGCCCGCGCAGTAGCCACGCGGAGCGGCGAGGAGGACGCGCTTGTCGGACGACGGGCTGGCAGGCGTAGCAGTCATGTCCCCCATCGTAAGGGCGCGTATGAGCGGCCGAAGATCCGCCGGGTGGCTGAGACTGGGGGCCATGACCGGCACCACCCGGACGCGGGAGACGGACGAGCACAGCGGGCTGCGGCGGGAGCTGGGCTTCAGGGACCTGGTGGTCTACGGGCTGCTGTTCATCGCCCCCATGGCGCCGGTCGGCATTTTCGGCACCCTGGACGCCAGGTCCCACGGTGCGGTCGCCCTGGTCTATGTGGTGGCGACCGTGGCCATGGGGTTCACCGCTTTCAGTTACGCCCAGATGGTCCGGGTGGCCCCTCGGGCGGGGTCGGTCTTCGCGTACGCGCGCAAGGGGCTGGGCGAGGGGCCGGGGTTCGTCGCCGGGTGGATGGCGATGCTCGACTACCTGCTGATCCCGGCCGTGGCGTACCTCTTCGCGGGCATCGCCATGGAGGCGCTGGTCCCGGCCGTGAACCGGTGGGTGTGGACGGCGCTCGCGGTGATGGTCACCACCCTGCTCAATCTGCGGGGCGTGCGGGCGGCCGCGCGGGTCGGCTTCGCGGTGCTGGCGCTGGAGATCGCCGTGCTGCTGGTGTTCGTGGTGTCGGCGGTCGTGGTGCTGGTGCGGGACGGGGCGCAGCGCGGCTGGCTGTCGCCGCTGACGGGGGACGCCGGGTTCTCGCCGGCCGCGGTTCTGGGAGCCGTGTCCGTGGCGGTGCTGTCGTACCTCGGCTTCGACGCGATCGCCTCGTTCGCCGAGGAGGTCACGGGCGGGTCGGTGAAGGTGGCGCGGGCGGTGCTGTCCTGCCTGGTGCTGGCGGGCGTGCTCTTCGTGGCGCAGACGTACCTGGTGGCGCTGCTGGAGCCGGTGTCGTCGGCCCGGCTGGCGGCGGAGCCCGCACGGCAGGGTTCGGCGTTCTACGACACGGTGAACGCCTCGGTCGGGGGCTGGCTGCACGACCTGGTGGCGACCAGCAAGGCGATCGGTGCGGCGTTCGCGGCGCTGGCGGGCCAGGCGGCGGCGGGGCGGCTGCTGTTCGCGATGGCCCGCGACCGGCGGCTGCCGCGGGTGCTGGCGCGTACGGACGCCGGGGTGCCGCGCGCGGCACTGCTGCTGGCGGCGGCGGTCACCATGGTGGCGGCCGTGGGGGCGGCGCGGCGCGACGACGGGATGGACCACCTGGTGTCGGTGGTCGACGTCGGGGCGCTCACGGCCTTCGTGCTGCTGCACGCGAGCGTGGTGGGGTGGTTCGCGGTACGGAGGTCGGGGACGGGGGCGCCTCCGCACTGGCTCAAGCATGTGGTGCTGCCGGTGGTGGGCGCGGTGATCCTGGTCGCCGTCATCGCCGAGGCGGCCACCTCCGCCCTGGTGCTGGGCGCCCTGTGGCTGGCGGTGGGCCTGGTGGTGCTGGCCTTGCAGTGGGGCCGCCGGGAGGGCGAGCCCCGGGGGGACGCGGGGCGGTGAGACGGCGGGAGCGGACGCGGGGCGGTGAGACGGCGGGGGGACGCGGGGCGGCGGGGCGGGGCAGCCCGGTGGCGCGGAGGTGCGGAAGCGCGGGGGCGTTGTCGTAGGGGGCGCGTACGCTCGCCTGCATGGGTCTCAATACGTCTGCCGAAGCTCCCCTGCCCGTCGGTGAGGTGTCGCGGCTCATCGGGGGCTGGATCGACCGGCTCGGTGCCGTCTGGGTGGAGGGACAGATCACCCAGCTGTCGCGGCGGCCCGGTGCGGGGGTCGTGTTCATGACGCTGCGCGACCCGTCGTACGACATCTCGGTGAGCGTCACCTGCTACCGGCAGGTGTTCGACGCGGTCGCGGACGTGGTGTCCGAGGGCGCCCGGGTCGTGGTGCACGCCAAGCCGGAGTGGTACGCGCCGCGCGGGCAGCTGTCGCTGCGGGCCGCGGAGATGAAGCCGGTCGGGATCGGGGAGCTGCTGGCCCGGCTGGAGATGCTGAAGCGGTCCCTGGGCGCGGAGGGGCTGTTCGCGCTCGACCGCAAGAAGCCGCTGCCGTTCCTGCCGCAGCTGATCGGTCTGGTCTGCGGCCGGGCGTCGGCCGCCGAGCGCGACGTGCTGGAGAACGCGCGGCGGCGATGGCCCGCGGTCCGTTTCGAGGTGCGGAATGTGGCGGTGCAGGGCGTCCACGCCGTGTCGCAGGTGGTGCAGGCCGTCAAGGAGCTGGACGAACTGCCGGACGTGGACGTGATCGTCGTCGCGCGGGGCGGCGGCAGTGTGGAGGACCTGCTGCCGTTCTCGGACGAGCAGCTCGTCCGGGCGGTTGCCGAGTGCCGTACGCCCGTGGTGTCCGCGATCGGGCACGAACCGGACTCCCCGCTGCTGGACCTGGTGGCGGACCTTCGGGCGTCCACGCCGACGGACGCCGCCAAGAAGGTCGTCCCGGACGTGGGCGAGGAGCTGGACCGGGTGCAGGCGCTGCGCGACCGGGCGCTGCGTACGGTGCGAGGTCTGATCGACCGCGAGGAGCGCGGCCTGGCGCACGCGCTGGCCCGGCCCGTCATGGAGCACCCCCGGCGGATGGTCGAGGAGCGGGAGGCGGAGGTGGACGCCCTGCTGGCGCGCAGCCGCCGGGTCCTGGGCCACCTGCTGGACCGGGCGGACTCCGAGCTGACGCACACACGCGCGCGCGTGGTGGCGCTTTCCCCGGCGGCGACGCTGGAGCGTGGGTACGCGGTGCTCCAGCGGGCGGACGGGTCCGTGGTCCGGTCGCCGGAGGAGGTCGTCCCGGACGAGGAGCTCCGGGCCCGGGTCGCGCAGGGGGACTTCCCTGTGCGCGTGGCCGCCGACGCTGTCGTACCCCGCCCGTAGGGTGGTGCGCATGGCAGCGAACACGACGGAGACGGCGATCGGGTACGAGCAGGCACGCGACGAGCTGATCGAGGTCGTGCGCCGGCTGGAGGCGGGCGGCACGACGCTGGAGGAGTCGCTGGCCCTGTGGGAGCGGGGCGAGGAGCTGGCCAAGGTGTGCCGCCGCTGGCTGGAGGGCGCCCGTGCCCGCCTGGACGCGGCGCTGGCCGAGCAGGAGGCTCCGGCCGACCAAGGGGAGTAAGCCTCCGGAACCTGTGTGTGAGGGGCGTCACGGTACGCCTGGGCCGGGTTTGGTTGAAAGTTAACCTATCTCGGGCGTACGGTGGAGCACATCGCTTGATCCTTTGGACGCTCGAAAGGCACGCAGCATGTCCCTCGTTCTCGACCCCGCCGCGCAGGACCTTCTCTTCCGTGAGGCCCGCACCGCCAACGCCTTCACCGATGAGCCGGTCACCGAGGAGCAGGTCCAGGCGATCTACGACCTCGTGAAGTACGGCCCGACGGCCTTCAACGCGACGCCGCTGCGTATCGTCCTCGTCCGCTCCGCCGAGGCCCGCGAGCGCCTGATCCCGCACATGGCGGAGGGCAACCGCGCCAAGACCGCGTCGGCCCCGCTGGTCGCGATCCTCGCCGCCGACAACGAGTTCCACGAAGAGCTCCCGAACCTGCTCCCGCACTTCCCGCAGGCCAAGGACATGTTCTTCGCGGAGCGCCCGGTCCGCGAGCAGGCCGCCGGTGTCAACGCCGCGCTCCAGGCCGCGTACTTCATCGTGGGCGTCCGGGCCGCCGGCCTCGCCGCCGGCCCCATGACGGGCTTCGACTTCGCGGGCGTGCAGAAGGAGTTCCTCGACGACGACCACACCCCGCTGATGATCGTCAACATCGGCAGGCCGGCCGAGGACGCGTGGTTCCCGCGCAGCCCGCGCCTGGCCTACGACGAGGTCATCACCACCGTCTGACGACGACCGCACGACGCGGCACACAGACCGACGGCCCCGAGCACCATCCCCCCTGGTGCCCGGGGCCGTCGCCGTTTCGTCGGCGCGTGCCGTCGCCGTCCACCGCGGTCAAGCCCGGCCGTCGCCCGCGGCCGGGCCCCGCGCTCAAGCCCCGCCGCCCGGCCCGCGCTCAAGCCCCGCCGCCCGGCCCGCGCTCAAGCCCCGCCGCCCGGCCCGCGCTCAAGCCCCGCCGCC